>DATAEU010000039.1:0-9868 GCA_036257835.1 Actinomycetota bacterium
TCGATGGCGGTCTTCGTCCTCGGACTGCTGACGTGGTGGGCCGAACACCTGCCGCTGTGGGGGTCGGGCACGCGGTGGGTGACGGTGTCGCTCGTGCTGTTCGCGACCACGATCCCGCTCGTCCCGCTCGTCTTCCTCAAGCGGGGAAAGGTGTTCGGCGAGGCGTTCGGCGCCGCCGTCAGCGAGGGACACGTCACGCCGGAGCTGAGGGCCGCCCTCGACGATCGTGGTGTGATGGCCGCGCGCCGGTACGAGAAGGCGGTCGTCGCGGTCGTCATCGTGCTGATGGTGACGAAGCCGTTCTGACCTAGATCTCGACGTCGGTTCCGACGGCCGATGCTCGGGCCGCTTCCAGCACGATCGCCGCGGCCGCAGCGTCCTGGACGGCGACGCCGACCGACTTGTAGAGCGTCACCTCGTCGTCGTTCGAACGTCCCGGCCTGGTCCCCGACACGAGCTCGCCAATCTCGGCGCGCACATGGCCGGCGTCGATCAGCCCGTCGGCGATCGCGCGCGTCAGCTCGACCGCGCCGGCGGGCGGCTGCGCGAGCGCCGAGTCGCGCGACTCGACGAACAGCGCCGCGTTCGCGACCGTCTCGGCGTCGACCTCGCCGAGCCCCTCCGAGTTGAACCCGACCGACGTCACGTGGGTCCCCGGTCGAAGCCACTTCCACCGCACGACCGGCTCGTCCGAGTGCGTGGCCGCGGAGACTACGTCGGCGGCGCGAACGGCCTCCTCGAACGTGTCAACCGCCTCGACCGGCGCCGGAATCTCGCCGCGCACCTCGGCCACGACGGCCTCCGCCTTCGAGCGGCCGCGCCCGGCGACGAGGACGCGCTCGAACGGCCGAACGCGGGCGACCGCCTTGGCGTGTGTCCGCGCCTGGACACCCGTGCCGAGGATCGCCAGGACGCGGGCGTCCTCGCGCGCGAGCAACTCGGCCGAGAGCGCGGAGCCCGCCGCCGTTCGCGCGGCGGTGATCTCGGCCGCGTCCATCAATGCGAGCGGCGTGCCGTTCTGCACGTCGAACGCAACCAGCACGGCCTGGTGCGTCGGCCGATCCCGATTCCGCGGGAACAGGGACACGAGCTTCGCCGTGAGCGCGTTCGAGGACGGCAGGTACGCGGGCATCGCGCCGAGGAACCCGTCGTGCTCGGCGACGAACGCCGCGACGCGGTTCGGCATCGAAACCCGACCGGCGCTGAGGTCGGCCATCGCTCCGGCGACGGCGCGCCGGAGTGCATCGAGGTCGAGCAGCGACGCGACGTCGGCGCGTGATAGCACGAGCATCCGCGACATCGGCGGAGCGTATCGTGAGAGGTAGATGGTCTTCAGTCGTCCTGAGTCGGCGGGGCGAACGGGAGCTCCCCGCGCTCGGCCATCTCGACGCCGCGGACCACCTCGGGGAGCGCCTCGAGGACCGGGCCGAGCCCGGACTGGTGCAGGTTCAGGACGACGGCGCCGAGCACCTCCGCGCGCGAGGCACCCTGGCTCACGGCCATCGCCGCATGCCACGACAGCCCGTGCACGGAGCGGTTCGCGGTCTGGATCGCGATGGTGATCAGCTGCTTGGTCTTGCTGTCGAGCCCCTCGACCTCGATCTGGGCGTCGACGAGCGCGTCGAACCGCTCCGCGAGCGCCGGGAACTCCTGGTGGAACAGCTGGAACGGGTCCATCGTCGTCTCGGTCTGCATACGCCTCTCCCGTTCGAACCCACGCGGCGACTCTCGCACCCGCCCGGAGCCGACACCGCCGTCGAACGCCCCGCCACCGGCGGGACCGATCCTTAAGCGGCGGTGAGCTGTCCTGATCATCGCCTTCCTGCATGGTGGCAAGGCGACGTCTTGACCGTCTCGGCCTGCCCGACACGACACTGGGCGAGGAAACCGGACGGTATCGTGGCCGGATGGCGACGACCGGCGAGCTCGACGGCCCGTCCGAAGGGCTGCGCGTTCGCGCGGGGACGACCGACGACGCCGAGGCAATCACGACGGTGATCAACGACGTTTGCGTCGCGCAGATCGGCGTTCCGTGGATCACGGCACCGGAGATCCGGGACGCGTTTCGGGTGCCCCCGCGGATGCCGGGTCTCGGACCCGTCGTGCTGGTCGATCCCTCCGAAGTCGTCGTCGGGTATCTGTCGTTCGGCGTGAACCACGACCCGTTCGAAGTCGATCTCTTCTGCTGGGTTGCCCTCGAGCTCGCGGGTCGAGGCGTCAGCGCGTGGTTCCTCCGTTTTCGCCGAAAGGCGAGCGCTGGCGGCAGCGCCAGCGGGATCCGGCGTGAAGGTGAGCGCGGCCGCCTTCCGCGGTGTCGACGCGGGGAGGCGACTGATGGAGGCGCTCGGTTACGCGCCCGAGCGGACCTTTTGGGTGATGCGAGGCGAAGTCGCGTCGCTTCCGGTGGCCGATGCACTTACCGGAATCGAGATCCGGCGGTATCGGCCGGGAGTCGACGACGTCGAGATCCACGGTGCGCTCTCCGAGGCGTTCGACGATCACTGGGGATGGCCGTTCGCACCGTACGACGAGTGGCGTGAGGCCGCGATCGAGGGCGAGGGATCGGGCTACGATCCCGGCTTCTGGTTCGTCGCGACGGAGAACGGCGCGATCGTCGGTGCATCGATCGCGATCGCCAGCTCACCGCGGAACGAGCACGCGGCTTACGTGCAGGACCTGGGCGTTCGACGAGTGTCGCGCCGTCGCGGGATCGCGACAGCCTTGCTTGCTGCGACCTTTGCCGAGGCACGATCCCGCGGCATCACCGAGGTCGAGCTCGCCGTCGACTCCGAGAGTGAGACCGGGGCGCCGGCGTTGTACGAACGTGCCGGTATGCGCGTCGTTTACGCGTGGGAGGAGTGGACGAAGGCGATCCCCGCGGGCGACTAGGTCGCTACCAATACCGCGCCGTGGCCATGCAGGTCACGGCGAGGACCAGCACGATGAGGTCGAGTTTGCCGTGGAGCTCCAGATGCGAGCCGATCGTCTCCGTCCCGGTTTGCATCTCGGGCGTCGGTGGGCCCTCCCAGGCCGTGATCTCCAGACCGAGATCGACCAGACGCTCGACGTTCCCGCCGACGTTGATTGCGCCCTCCACGGCGGAGAACGTCGCGAGCACGGCGCCGATCGTGATCCCGATCCCGAAATGCGAGGTCGTCCAGTCGTGCAGACCGCCATACGAACCGGAACACGATCATGAATACGGACGTTGCGAGCATCGACCTCCCTTCTCCTATCCGTTCGGCGCGTGAAGATAGACCTGCCTTGCGTCTTACGACGACCAGAACCGAAGAACGTCATCCTCCGTATCGGCCAGGAACCTCTGAATCCGTCGCACCGAAAGAACGGCGGGCTGGGCCTGATCCGGGAGTGAGCGGAAGCCGGACGATCGCAGGATCCATCCGACGGTGAGGCCGTGAAGGATGGCGAGTACCGTGCCGTCCGTTCGCATGACGAGCTTGTCGACGGCGGCGTGTGTGTCCTGGAAGCAGCTCCGGAGCGTCCGGCCCGTCCCCGGAAGCGGCACGTCGGGCCCGTTCGCGCGCTGCCACTCCTCCAGCTCGTGGGCCGGCCGAAGCTCGAACTTGCCGTTCGACGGGTCATTCAGCACCGGCATGACGAGGCGCCGAATGCCGCGTCCGCGGACGGCGATGTCGGCCGTCTCGAGGGCACGCTGGAAGTCGGTCGTGACGCAGAGGTCGATCCGCGTGTTGGCGAGCCGTTGTCTGGCGGCGTCCGCCTGAGCGCGCCCGCGCTCGGTGAGCCCGCCGGGCGTGGTCGGATCGGCGTTAAGGACGCCGCGCGCGTTGAACACGCTCTCGGCGTGCCGCATGAGGATCAGCGTTTCGAGCACGTGGCTCCCGGAGCGTATCGCCGACGTCCCCGGCCGCACGCGTGCGAGACTCGGACGTGGCCATCGGAGGGGAGTTCGACCGACGCACCTACCGGGGGATCGGCCCGCATCCTTCGGATCCGAGGGGGGCCGACGCTGCAGCTCGCGTCGTCGACCTGATCCGGTCGGCGGTCCCCGGCGTCGTAGCCGAGCACGTCGGAAGCACCGCCGTTCCCGGCCTCGAAGGCAAGAACGTCATCGACATCCAGATCACCGCCGAGCCCGACGACGTCCCGAGGATCACGACGGCGCTCCTTCGTATCGGGTTCGAGCGCCAGCGTGGTCCCGACCCGTGGCCTCCGGAGCGCCCGATGCTCGAAGGGACGATCGAGCACGATGGCGCCGTCTTCGGGATCCATTGCCACATCGTGCCGACGACCGATCCCGACGTCCGCCAGATGATCGCGTTCCGCGATCTCCTTCGAGCCGACCGATCCGCGCTCGAGACGTATGCGAACGAGAAGCATCGCATCGCCGCGGCAACCGAGGATCCGCTCGAGTACACGGACGCGAAGGCCGACCTTATCAACCGTCTGCTCGAGGACGCCGAGGTCCGAGCCGTATACGAGGCGGGTGCCGAGCTCGACCGGCTGGACCGCCCGCTCGGTCTCGTCGAGTTCGAACGCACGAAGGAGATCCTCGGTCGGAATCTTCCTGCCCGGGCCGCCGCCGACATCGCCGATATCGGCGGCGGCCCGGGCAGGTACTCGATCTGGCTGGCGGGACTCGGTTACCGGGTCGTCCACCGGGACGTGACGACGCTCCACGTCGAACGTATCCGCACCGACGCGGTCGCCGCCGGCGTGGTCATCGACGCGGGCGTTGCCGACGCCCGGTCCCTCGACCTCGCCGACGCGTCGATGGACGCGGTCCTGCTCCTCGGGCCGCTCTATCACCTCAAGCGCAAGGACGACCGGTTCCGCGCGTTCATGGAAGCGCGGCGCGTGGCGAGGCCGGGAGCGGTCGTCTTCGTCGCGGCGATCTCGCGGTGGGCGGCGCGCCTCCACGGCATCCTCGTGGACCAGATCTACGAATCGCTTCCGGAGGTCCTTTCCCTCATCCCCGCCGTCGAACGGACGGGCCGTCTTCCGACGCTCTTCGAAGGCTCGTTCAGCGCGTACTGTCATCGACCGGCAGAGCTCCGCGACGAGGCGAGCGAAGCGGGGCTGGAGGTTCTCGATCTCGTGAACGTCGAGGGGATCGCGTTCGCGGTGCCGGGACTCGAGGAGCGTCTACGCGACGAGCGGTCGCGTCGTGTCCTCTTCGACGCCTTACGCGCGCTCGAGCGCGTACCCGAGCTGCTCGGCGTGGGCCCGCACCTGCTCCTCACAGCGCGCGTTCCCGCGTGATGCGGACCGTCAGTGGATCGCGTCGACGTTGATCCGGCGGGGATGGATCCGAGCGACGACCCGGGTCTCGGTCGATCGGCGCTCCTCCGGATACACGAAGCCGTAGAACCGCGGATGCGATGTGTACCGTCGCGTCACGCGGTCGAGGTTCTCGATCGCGCCGCCCGTCTCGAGGTCGACGTCGCCGCGGATCTCGATCCAGCGGTTCGAGTCATCCGGATCGAGGACGAGGACGGTTGCGCGTGGGTCGCGCACCAGGTTCCGCCCTTTCGACCGCTCGAGCGTCGTATTGATCAGGATGTCGCTCCCGTCGAGCTCGAACCACGTCGGATGGGTCTGCGCCCCCACGCGCAGCTGCGTCGAGAGTGCGGCGAGCACCGGCCGCTCGAGCAGCTCTCGGTGTGTCGGCGGGATCGTCGGCTCCTGCCCACATCCGCGCGGTGTCGGCAGGGTGGCCTCGATCGAGCTTCTCGTCACAGGTGCGGGCAGGGACGACGGACCGACGACGATCGAACGCGGCCGGATCCGGCAGAGGATCGGATGCTCGGTCGCCGCGAGCTCCGCCGGAACGACCGCGCCGAAGTACCGATCGGCGCCGGCGTAGGCGCGCGCCAGCGCATCGAGATGCTCGAGCGCACCGATCTCACGCTGCGTCACGTCGCCGCGCACCTCGATCCAGCGTTCGGCCGTCGGCGGCTCCATCACGAGGAGGGTCGCTCGCGGCCGGTCGCGGAGGTTCTTCGCCTTGCGGAACTCCTGCATCGTGTTCACGAGGAGGTCGTCGCCCTCGCGGCTGAACCACACGACTGTGGACTGCAGCCGGCCGTCCGGCATCTCCGTCGTCAGGACGACGTCGAGCGGCCGGTCGAGCAGATCGGCGTGTGAAGCCGGGACGCTCGGCGCGGCGTTCAGGGTCGCGAGCTCCTTCCGCGAGGTGAGGCTAGGCTTCCGTCGGACGAGGAGGTCATGCGTGCTCGCGGTGACAACGTACCTGTTCTTCAAGTTCCTCCACGTGCTCCTGGCGATCGTGGCCGTCGGCTCCAACGCCACGTATGGCGTGCTGCTGTCGCGCGCCGCCAAGGAGCCCGAGCACCTGGCCCACGTCCTCGCGAGCGTGCGGTTCATCGACCGGCGCATCGCCAATCCCGCATACGGCCTGCTGCTGGTGACCGGGCTCACGATGGTGTGGCTCGGGGACCTCTCGTTGACGCAGTTCTGGCTCGCGACCGCGCTCTCGTTGTACGTGCTGGCTATCGTCCTCGGGATCGTGCTCTACGCGCCGGTCGTGCGGGCGCAGGCGAAGGCGCTGGAGGAGGGAGGCCCGGCGTCGGCCGAGTACCACCGGTTATCGGCGCGTGGATCGCTCCTGGGTGCGATCGTCGGGATCGACGTCCTCGTCATCGTGTTCCTCATGGTGACGAAGCCGACGATCTGAGCTCGCGACTAGTTGTGCTCTGTCGGTTCGACCCAGCACAGGCAGAACGGATGTCCCGCCGGATCTGCGTAGACCTGGAAGTTGTCGCCGGACGCGGCGTCCTTGGCCCGCTTCAGCACCTTCGCACCGAGCGAGGTGACCCGCTCATGGGCGACGGGGAAATCCTCGACCCACAGATCGAGGTGGATCTGTTGCTCGGGCGTCCCATCGGGCCAGTCGGGTGCGACATGCCCGGGCGCGAGCTGAACACCGACGCGCGGTTCGCCGTTCACCATCACCATATGCCAGTCGTCCTCGGCGTCGACGGTACCGTCGAGCATGCCCGCCCAGAATTCGCTCTCGGCCGCGAGGTCGGCGGCGTCGAACACGACGACCTGATGATTGATGCGCATCGCCTCGTCCTTTCCGACCGTCTCACGATACAGGCGGTCGGTTCCACACGCGCCGCGCTGAAGAAGATACGGTTCGGGAGCCGCTGCCATCGGCGCTCGGCCGGGTCTGCGCCATCGGCCTCACCCGCTGTGAAGGCTCGCGCAGGAACTCGATCATCAGAAGGCCACGTTGACAGCCGGCATGTCACCGTGACGATGCGCGTTCGGAGAAGGAGACGTTGATGGCCGTCGCGGTGCCACTCGACCCATCAGCGCTGTCAGTGTTCCGAGACGCGTTCGCCGGCGAAGTCGTGCTGCCCAACGACTACGGGTACGACGCCGCGCGCGCGGTGTGGAACGGGATGATCGATCGACGGCCGGTGCTCATCGTCCGGCCGACGAACGTTCGGGACGTCGCGGCGGCGGTTCGCTTCGCGCGCGAGCGAGACCTCGTCGTCGCCGTGCGCGGCGGGGGCCACAGCATCGCGGTCGAGCTGGTCACGGCCGACGGGCGGAGCGTGCGGGCGAGCGAGGACCAGAACCCGGATCTGTTCTGGGCGCTCCGGGGGGCGGGCGCGAACTTCGGAATCGCGACCGCCTTCGAGTTCCGGCTCCATCCGTTCGACGGCCAGGTCACGCATGGGTTCGTGGTGCATCCCGGCGTGCGTGCGGTCGAGCTCGCCCGGCTCTACCGCGAGCTTCTCGAGACGAGTCCGGACGAGCTGTTCCTCGGGTTCGACCTCGGGATGGCGACGCCGGAGGACGATCTCCCGCCCGAGGTCGCCGGCCGTCCGGTTGCGACGATCGGCGTGTGTCACAGCGGCTCGCCGGAACAGGGGAGCGCGATCTCGGGCCGCTGCGGGCGTTCGGCCCACCCCTCCTCGACTCGATCCAGCCGAAGGCCTACCTCGACATGCAGCGCGGCGCGGACGAGGCGATGGACTGGGGACACCGCTTCTACATGAAGAGCGGCTTCACGGCGACGATGCCGGACGAGCTCGTCGAGTTGTGGGTCGGCCTGACGGAGAGCGCGCCGCCGGGCGGGTGCTCGATCGGTGCGTGGCCGTGGGATCGGGCGATCTGGCGGGTGTCGGACGACGACAAGGCGTTCACCGGACGGGCGGCTCGGTTCTGGCTCGCGGTCGAGTCGCAGTGGGACGACCCGAGCCTCGACGACGAGATCCGTGACTGGACCCGGCATGTGTACGACACGGTCACGCCGTACCGAACGACCGGCCGCTACGTGAACGACGTCGTCGAGTCCGGGGACGACGTCGTCCGCTCCGTCTACGGCGACGCCAAGTACGAACGGCTGGTCGCGCTGAAGTGCGCGTGGGACCCCGACAACCTGTTCAGGATGAACCAGAACATCCGGCCGTAGGCCTCCGACCGGGCGTCGACGGCCGGCCGTGCGCCGGGCGGTCGTTCGTCCCTGGGTGGTGGTATTCGCGGCCACCTAATCTGGGGACCGTTTCGCGACGCGGCGGGTGCTGGATCCGTCGTGCGCCGACGAGGAGGGATGCCATGGGGTCGCGCCCGAACGCCGGACGTCGCTCGGCGGCCGTCGCATCGATCGTCCTCGTGGCGGTCGCTTCGGCGCTGCTCGTGTTCGGGCTCCGGGGAACCGTCGTCCGGCTCCTCGCCACCGTCGTCCTCCTGCTCCTCGCCGTGGCCGGCGCGTGGTTCTCGCTGACGCGGTCGGGATGGCGGCGAAGTCTCGCCGTCCTCGTGGGCGGAGCCGCGCTGATCGGCGCGGTCGTCGTGACCGTCCTGGCCGATCGCGCGAATGTCGGCGCGACGATCGCCGGGATGGCCGCGCTCGTCGTCGCCGGCGACCTCGCTCGCCGCGCGCTCGGTCGAGATGCGGCGTCGCTCCGAGCCGCCGTCACGCCGGGGACCCGTGTAGGGGACGCGGCCCGGCCGGTGCTCCTGATGAACCCGCGCTCGGGTGGCGGCAAGGCGGAGCGGTTCGGCCTCGAGCAGGCGTGCCTCGATCGAGGTATCGAGCCGGTCATCCTGTCTCCGGGCGACGACCTGGGAGCGCTCGCCCGCGCCGCGATCGGGCGAGGCGCGGACGTCGTCGGCATGGCGGGGGGCGACGGATCGCATGCGATCGTCGCCTCGATCGCGGCGGCGTGCGACATCGCGATGGTCGTCGTGCCGGCCGGCACGCGGAACCACCTCGCGCTCGATCTCGGCCTCGACGTGACGAACGTCGTCGGCGCGCTCGACGCATTCGGCGACGCGGTCGAGCGCCGCATCGACCTGGCAGAGGTGAACGGCCGGACCTTCGTGAACAACGTCTCGCTCGGGCTGTACGCACAGATCGTGCGCTCGCCGGAGTACCGCGACGCGAAGGTCGAGACGTCGCTGGCGACGCTGCGAACGGTGCTCGGTCCCGGTGCCGTGCCGTTCGACCTGTCGTTCGAGGGGCCGGACGGTGCGACGAGACACGGCGCGCACGTGATCCAGGTGTCGAACAACCCGTACGGCACGACGCCACAGACCGCCCTCAGCCGTCCGCGCCTCGACGGACATAGGTTGGGCGTCATGGCGCTCGAGGTCGAGGACGACCGGAGCCCGGTCCGCCTCCTCTCGGCCCTCGCGGAGAAACATCCGGAGCGGTACGAAGGGTTCGTGGCGTGGACGGCGGAGACGTTCGAGGTACGTTCGGGCGATCCCGTCGATGTCGGCCTCGACGGCGAGTCGCTCACGATGCAGCCGCCGCTCGACTTCTCGATCAGGCCGGGCGTGCTCCGCGTGCGTCTGCCGTTGCACGCGCTCGGCGTGTCGCCGGCCGAGCGAGCCGTCGACGCGCACT
>DATAEU010000063.1:0-32210 GCA_036257835.1 Actinomycetota bacterium
CCGAAGGCGGCCACGGGACCGCTTGCGCCTCTTCGCACAACCCACGACCCGTGCGGCCGCCGATGCGTATGGAGCTCACCGAGGACCAATTGATCGCCGCCGTCGCCAAGCTGCTCTCGGGCGACGCGCCCGGCGTGCAGCTCGGCCTCGGCGACGACGCGGCGCTCGTCGAGCCCGGCCGCGGCTCGACGGTCGTGACGACGGACATGTTGCTCGAGGGTGTGCACTTCGAGCTCGGGGCGATCGCGCCCGCCGACCTCGGCGCGAAGGCGATCGTCGTGAACGTCTCCGATGTCGCGGCGATGGGCGGGAGCCCTCGCTACGCCGTCGTGTCTCTCGGGATCCCGCCGACGATCGAGACCTCGTGGGTGATCGAGCTGTTCGGGGGGATGCGGACCGCGTGCGACGAGTACGGGCTCTCGCTCGTCGGCGGTGACACCAACCGCGCCGCCGCCGTCACGATCGCGCCGACCGTCATCGGCGAGGTCCCGTCCGGCGCCGCCGTCCGCCGTGACGGCGCACGCCCCGGCGACCTGATCGGCGTGACGGGATCGCTCGGCGCAGCTGCCGGCGGGCTCCTCCTTTCCCGGCTCCACCCGTCGAAGCTCGGACGCGCGCTCGGCGAGCCCTGGGGGCGGACCTTGCTCGAGGCGCTGCACCGACCGGTCGCGCGTGTCGGCGAGGGCCAGACCCTCGCGCAGGTGGGCGCGACCGCGATGATGGACCTCTCCGACGGGCTCGCGAAGGATCTGTCCCGTCTGTGTGCCGCGAGCGCGTGCGGAGCGCGCATCCGAACCTCCGCGATCCCCGTCTCCGATGCGTTGCGGGCCGCGAGCGCGGCGCTCGAGGTCGATCCCGTGGACCTCGCGCTGTCCGGAGGCGAGGACTACGAGTTACTCGCGACGCTCGACGCCACGGCCTTCGACCGCGCGCGCGACGAGGTCGACGAGCGGTTCGGCGTGACGCTCACGGAGGTCGGCGTCATCATCGATGAAGGGCTCGTGGCCGTCGGCCCCGACGGCGAACGTCCACTCGAGCCGAAGGGGTGGGATCACTTCTCACATGACAAGTGACGTCGCGCGTGCGCTGACGATCGCGGGGTCGGACTCCGGCGGCGGCGCCGGGATCCAGGCCGACCTCAAGACCTTCGCGGCGCTCTGTGTGTACGGCATGACGGCGATCACCGCCGTGACCGTGCAGGACACGACGGGGGTGGCGGGGTACGAGGCCTTGCGGCCGTCGATCGTGCATGATCAGATCGTCGCCGTCGCGACCGACATCGGGGTCGACGCCGCGAAGACCGGGATGCTCGCGTCCGCCGCGATCGTCGCCGCCGCCGCGGACGCGATCGAGGAGGTCCGGATCCCGAACCTCGTCGTCGACCCGGTGTTCCTCTCGAAGCACGGCCACGCGCTGCTCGAGCCCGACGCGGTCGCCGCGCTCCGGTCGCGGATCCTGCCGCTCGCAACCCTCGTCACGCCGAACCTGCCCGAGGCCGGCGGACTGGCGGGGTTCGAGGTGCGGTCGGACGACGACATGCGCAAGGCGGCGGAGGCGATCCGCTCGATGGGACCGCACGCCGTGCTCGTCAAGGGCGGCCACCGCGAGTCGGACCGTGCCGACGACCTGTTCTTCGACGGTGAACGGCTGCTGTGGATCGAGGGCGCCCGGCTGTCGACGCCGAACACGCACGGGACCGGCTGCGTGCTCTCGGCCGCGATCGCCGGTCACCTCGCCCTCGGAGACGACCTGCTGGTCGCGGTGCGCAAGGGGAAGGCGTTCGTCACCGCCGCGATCCGGCACCCGCTCGAGATCGGCAGGGGGATCGGTCCCGTCGATCCCCTGTGGTTGCGCTCGCCCGGGGCGTGAGGGTCAGCCGGCCCGCTGGATCTTGCCGGCCTTGATGCAGCTGGTGCAGACGTAGATGCGCTTGGGCGTGCCGTTCACCAGCGCGCGGACGCGCTGGACGTTCGGGTCCCAACGCCGGTTGGTCCGGCGATGCGAATGGGACACCTGCTTGCCGAAGAACGGCTTCTTCCCGCAGATCTCGCACACGGCTGCCATGACCGAGCCAGGGTAGCAGACGGTCGTTCGCCGCCCGAGCTCCATGCGCGGGCCGGGAACGGCGGCGGGAGGTCGTCGTCGGCATGGTAGAACCGTCGGGATGAGGTACGAGGCGGCCCCCGCCGCGGTTCGGTCCACGTGACGCTCACGCTCGACTCGCCGGTGTCGGCGATCGACGCCCGCCTGGCCGCTCGCCGGAGCGGCCCCCGGGACAAGGCGCGCCCGGCGGCCGAGGCGCTCGCCGACGGCCTCGACATCCGCACCGTCCGGGACCTGCTCCATCACTACCCGCGCCGCTACATCGATCGATCGAAGGTCTCGCCGATCCGCGACGTCCGGCTCGGCGAGTACGCGACGGTGATCGGTCGTGTGAAACGCGTGCATGCGCGACCGATACGCCGCGGCAGGTCGATGGTGACGGTGACGCTGTACGACGGCACCGGGTCTCTCGACCTCACGTTCTTCAACCAACCCTGGATCGCCAAGACCTATCGCGAGGGACACGAGCTCGCGGCCTCGGGCGTCGCCCAGCGGTACGGCCGGACGTTGCAGCTCGCCAACCAGGAGGTCGAGCTCCTCAAGGGCGACGAACAGGATCTCGTCCACACCGGCCGCATCACGCCGATCCACCGCGCGACCGAGGGGATCAGCTCGCGGACGATCCGCGAGCTCGTGTTCCGGGCGCTCGAGCAGATCAAGCGGCTCCCGGACCCGATCCCCGGCGACATCGTGCACGCCGAACACATCGGTTCGTACGGCGACGCGCTTCGGTGGGTCCACTTCCCGGCGGACGACCGGCAGCTCGGGATCGCGCTCGAGCGCCTGAAGTTCGACGAGCTGTTCACGCTGGAGCTCGGCGTCGCGTTCCGCAAGCATCGCGTCGAGGCCGCCGAGGTCGGCGTCGCGCAGGGTCCCGAGAACGAGCTGACCGAGCGGCTGCTCGCGTCGGTGTCGTTCGAGCCGACGCAGGCGCAGCGGCGCGCGATCAAGGAGATCGGCGAGGCGATGGCGCGTCCGCGGCCGATGAACGTCCTGCTGCAGGGGGATGTGGGTGCGGGCAAGACCCTCGTCGCGGTCGACGCGGCGCTCGTCGCGATCGGCGCCGGTCACCAGGCTGCCATCATGGCCCCGACCGAGGTCCTCGCCGCCCAGCACCACCGTTCCGTGGCCGCGCTGCTGCGCGGGCTCGGCGCGCGGCCGTTCCTCAAGGTGGGCGACGCCCCGGCCGGCGGCCAGGCCTCGCTGCTGGACGACGGCTCCGGGGATCACGTGGCGGCGTTCACCTACGCGCTGCTCACCGCGGCGGTGACCGGGAAGGACCGCACGCGGACCCTCGACGGGATCGAGGCGGGCGACGTCGACCTCGTCGTCGGAACGCACGCGCTCGTCCAGGAGGGCGTGAGGTTCGCCGATCTCTCGCTCGCCGTCATCGACGAGCAGCATCGCTTCGGCGTGCATCAACGGATGGCGCTGAAGGGCAAGGGTGGCGCTCCCGACGTGCTGATCATGACGGCCACGCCGATCCCGCGGACGCTGGCGCTCACCTATTACGGCGATCTCGACGTCGTGATCCTCGACGAGCTGCCGAAGGGCAGACAGCCGGTCTCCACACGCGTCGTCCGGACGCCGGCGCAACGCAGGGAGGCGTACGCCCTGGTCCGGCGGGAGGTCGAGGCCGGGCGGCAGGCGTTCGTCGTCTGCGCCGCGATCGACGAGTCCAACAAGACCGAGGTGCGCGCGGCGGAGGCCGAGGCGGCGCGACTCGCCGGCGACGTCTTCCCCGATCTGTCGGTGGAGCTCCTGCATGGGCGGATGCGACCGGTCGAGAAGGAGCGCGTGATGGAGGCGTTCCGCTCCGGCGAGCACCACCTGCTGATCTCGACCACCGTGATCGAGGTCGGTGTCGACATCCCCAACGCGACGGTCATGCTCGTCGAGAACGCGGAGCGGTTCGGGCTGGCGCAGCTGCACCAGCTCCGCGGCCGGATCGGCCGCGGCGAGCACACGAGCTACTGCATCCTGTTCGATGAGAGCAAGGAGGAGAACGAGGAGGCGCATGCACGGCTCGAGGCGATGATGCGCACGACCGACGGTTTCGAGCTCGCGGACGAGGACCTTCGCCTGCGCGGCGAGGGGACCCTGTTCGACGTGAGGCAGTCGGGGCTGCCGGACCTCAAGCTCGCCCGCCTCGTCGAGGACGTCGACCTCGTGAAGCGCGCGCGGGTGCGCGCGTTCGCGACGATCGCCGACGACCCGACGCTGGCCGGCCACCCCTCGCTCCTGGCCGAGCTGCGATCGCGCTTCGACCGGTCGATCGACTGGCTCTTCCACTCGTAGCGCCCCGAGCGACCCACCGTGCCGCGCCGCGCCCCGTAGATTCGGGACATGCGCGTGATCGCCGGCTCGGCCAAGGGTGTTCGACTCGCGGCCGTGCCGAGGGGTATCCGGCCGGTCTCGGACATGGCTCGCGAGGGCTTGTTCTCCAGCATCGCCCCCGACGTCCCGGGGAGCATCGTCCTCGACCTGTACGCCGGAACCGGGGCACTTGGCATCGAGGCGCTGTCCCGCGGGGCCGACGACGCCATGTTCGTCGAACGCTCGGCCGCGGCCGCGGCCGTCGTCCGCGACAACCTCGAGCGCGCCCACCTCACCGAGCGCGGGAAGGTTCTCCGGCGCGAGTCGCTCGCATTTGTCACGAACGATGACAGCTCGACCGGCCCGTTCGACCTCGTCCTGCTCGATCCGCCGTACGACACTGGCCCGCCGGAGCTCGACCGCGTCCTACAGAGGCTGCAGGACCGCTGGCTGTCGGGGAGCGGCTCGACGGTGGTCCTCACCCGCGGGACCAGGAGTTCCATGCCTGTCATTCCGGTAAACTGGCTCGTCTCGAGGCGTCTCGAGTACGGCGACAGCCTGGTTCTGGTCTGTCGGCAGCGGTGAGACCCGCGGGTTTCCGGAAAGGCACTGGAGGTCTCGTGTGACCGTCACGGCGCTGTGTCCGGGGACGTTCGATCCCGTGACCAACGGGCACGTCGACATCATCGAACGCGCTGCTCATCAGTTCGATCGGGTCGTCGTGGCGGTCCTGGAGAACCCCGGGAAGGAGCCGTTGTTCGGCGTCGAGGAGCGGGTCGCCATGCTGAAGGAGGCCACGGCCGACCTGCACGGCGTCGAGATCGCCGCGTTCTCGGGATTGCTCGTGGAATACGCAAAACGGATCGGGGCGAAGGCCATCGTGAAGGGGCTTCGTGCGGTGACGGACTTCGAATACGAGATCCAGATGGCGCAGATGAACCAACGGCTCGGCGGCGTGGAGACGTTCTTCATGACCACCGCTCCCACCTGGTCGTACCTGTCGTCCTCGCTGGTGCGCGAGGTCGCGCGGTTCGGCGGCGACGTGAGCGGCCTCGTGCCCGCGGTCGTCGCCGATCGCCTGCGAGAGAAGCTCGGAGGCGCCTGAGGTGGACCTGGCGGGTCAGATCCAACAGCTCGAGGACATGGTCAAGGAGGCCAAGTCGATGCCCCTGTCCTCCTCGGCCCTGCTCAACCGCGACGAGCTGCTCGAGCTCGTGGAGCAGATGAAGACGTCGCTGCCGGAGGAGATCAAGCAGGCCCGGTGGGTCGTTCGCGACCGGGAAGAGCTCCTGGCCAAGGCTCGCCGGGACGCCGAGAAGATCGTCGAGGACGCCCGCGCCGAGCAGTTGCGGATGGCCACGCGCGAGGAGGTCGTGCAGCGAGCCAAGCAGGAGTCCGAACGCATCGTGGCCGAGGCCGGCGAGGAGGCGCGCACGATGCGTCTCGAGGCCGAGGACTACGTCGACGCGAAGCTCGCCCAGTTCGAGAACGCGCTGCAGCGCTTCGCCGAGGACTTCGTCCTCACGCAAAGCGCGCTCACCCGGACGCTCGAGCAAGTCGAGACGGGCCGCGAGCGGCTGCGCGGCGGAGTGCCGGCGCAACAGGAGTTCGCGCCGCAGCCCCAGGCGACCGAGTTGCACGACCAGGAGAAGGAGTAGCCGTGATGAACGCGATCGACGTTCGCGATCTCCTGGAACGCCCGGGCTCGGCCAAGCGGGTCCGCGTGGACGAGCCGGTCGAGGGTCTGCAGACCGAGCTCGCGGCGGTGAGGCCCGAGGCGCCGATCGAGGGCGAGCTCACGCTCGAGAGCGTTGTCGAGGGCATCTTCGTGACCGGCAGCGTCGGCGGACGGATGACGCTCCGCTGTGCCCGCTGCCTGAGGGAGTTCGAGGCCGAGTTCGACGTCGCGATGAACGAGCTCTACGTGCGCGAGCCCGGCTCCGAGGACGATTACGTGCTCGCCGACGACCTGATGCTCGATCCCGAGCCAATGGTCCGCGACGCGGTCGTCCTGCAGATGCCGTTCTCGCCGCTCTGCAGGCCGGATTGCCTCGGACTGTGCGAGCGGTGCGGCGGCGACAGGAACATCGGCGAGTGCAGGTGCGGCCCCGACGTCGACCCGCGCTGGTCGGCGCTCGAGGCGCTGTTCACCGACGACGCGACCGACGCGACGAACGACTGACCTCCACGACAGAAAGGGATCCAGCCATGCCGGTTCCGAAGCGACGTCAGACGCACACGCGGGGCCACAAGCGCCAGGCCAACTGGAAAGCGCAGCCCACCACGTTCTCCGAGTGCCCGCAGTGTCACCAGCCGAAGCTGCCGCACCGCGTCTGCACCAACTGCGGCTACTACGCCGGACGTCAAGCCGTCGAGGTCGAGTGACGTCGTGACCGGCGCCGACGACGCGATCGCCCGCGCGTGGGAGCGCTCGCTCGGCGTCGTATTCCGCGATGCCGACCTCCGGGGGCTCGCGCTCACGCATCGGTCGTTCGCGTTCGAGCACGACCTCGGCGCCAACAACGAGCGGCTCGAGTTCCTCGGCGACGCGGTGCTCGGCCTCGTCGTGACGGACATGGCGTACCGGACGTTCCCGGATCTCGCCGAGGGCGAGCTCGCCAAGCTGCGCGCTTCGATCGTGAACATGTCGTCGCTCGCCGACGTCGCGCGAGGGCTCGGCCTCGGCGACGCCGTACTCCTCGGCAAGGGCGAGGAGATGAGCGGCGGACGCGACAAAGCGAGCATCCTCGCCGACGCCCTCGAGGCGATGCTCGGCGCGATCTACCTGGACCAGGGGCTCGGCGTGGCGACCGAGCTGATCGAGCGTCTGTTCCGCCCGCGGATGAATGCGTACGCGCGCGGCGAGGGCGACCGAGACTACAAGACGATCCTGCAGGAGCTCGCCTCGCAGGACCTGCGCTCGCTGCCGGAGTACCGCATCGCCGAGCGCGGACCGGACCACCAGAAGGAGTTCACCGCGACGGTGTTCCTGGCCGGCAAGCCGTGGGGCACCGGCAGGGGCCGGTCGAAGAAGGAGGCCGAGCAGCAAGCGGCCCACGAGGCCTGGCAGAAGCTCGCGCAGGAGACGGCGCGGGCGGGCTCGACGCAGGGATAACGGGGAGAGGGAAGGGGACCGGGGGGTGGAGCTTCCGGAGGTCGAGGTCATGCGGCGCGACCTCGAGAAGGACGTCGTCGGGCGCAAGATCGCGTCCGCCGAGGTCCGGAGCTCGAAGAACGCGATGCGCGTGATCCGCCGCCATGCCAAGCGGAAGGAGTTCACCGACCGCGTGACCGGCCGCAAGATCGCGAAGGTCGAGCGCCGCGGCAAGTACATCCTCATGTACCTCGACAACGGTGACGTGATCGTCGTGCACTTCGGGATGAGCGGGCAGTTCATCCGGGGCAACAAGCGGCAGCCGCTCCCGCCGCACACGCACGTGGTCTTCACGTTCCAGCAGGGCGGGGATCTGCGCTTCGTCGACCCGCGCACGTTCGGCGAGATCTTCGTCACGTCGGCGGACGAGCTCGGCAAGGTGAAGGAGCTCCAGCACATCGCGATCGACCCACTCGATCAGGTCTTCACGTGGGCGACGTTCGGGTCGCTGATGGCGCAACGCGCCGTCAAGATGAAGGCGCTGCTGATGGACCAAAAGTTCATCAGCGGGCTCGGCAACATCTACTCCGACGAGGTCCTGTTCGCCGCAGGTCTCCGGTACGACCGGATGTCGGACACGCTGTCCTCGCAGGAGGTCCGGCGGATGTACCGGGCCCTCCAGGAGGTGCTGCAGGACGCGATCCGCTTCCGCGGCACCACGCTGGACGACGAGGCGTATCTGGACCTGTTCGGCAAGCCGGGGGAGTACCAGAACGAGCTCAAGGTCTACGGCCGAGCGGGGCAGCCCTGTCGTCGGTGCCGAACCCCGATCGAGGCGGTGAGGATCTCGGGACGGAACTCCTTCTACTGTCCGCAGTGCCAGAGCTGAGGAGGAGACACGATGGGCCGTCCTCAGGAGTTCTTCGGCGCTGGGATGTGGTCGGAGAACGCGACGAGCGCACACCACCCGCCCGTCTTCGTCCTCGAGGAGCGGCACGCCGACTGGACGCGGTGGATCGAGCTGCACCGGTATCCGACGCGAGAGATCGCGGAGGAGCACCTCGAACGGCTCGTCGAGGCCGGGGCGCCCCGGGACGAGGTACGGGTCGAGAAGCGCCGGATCGAGGACGACGATCCGACCCGAGGCTGACCTCAGGCGAGTAGGGCACCGGCCTCGCGCATCCGATCGAGCGCCCGATCGCCGTCACCGGGCTGCAGATCGACGGCGCGGATGCACTCGGTGAGGACCTCCGCATCGAAGCCGAGGCGGCGCGCGTCGAGGACCGTCTCGAGCACGCAGTAATCGGTCGCTAGGCCGCCGATCACGACGCGCTCGACGCCGCGCACGCGCAGGACGCGCTCGAGCTGCGTCGACTCGGTCTCGCCGCTCTGCGGATCGCGCACGCTGAAGGCCGAGTAGCCGTCACGGCCGTCGACGCCCTTGTGGATCGTCTCGCCCTCGACGACCTCGAGCCGTGGGTGCAGCTCGGCGCCCCACGAACCTCCCACGCAGTGCACGGGCCAGATGCCGCCGTCCTGGGCGAAGTGCGGCGTGTGCGCGGGATGCCAGTCCCGCGTGTACACGAGGAGGCTCCCCGCCGCTCGCGCCGCGCGGATCGCGGCGTTGACGGGCGGGATGATGTCCTCGCCGCCGGCCACGGCGAGGCTGCCGCTCGGATCGGCGAAGTCGTTCTGGACGTCGACCACCAGGAGCGCGGTCCGGTCGTCGTCGTGGCTCACGTCCCTAGTATCCGATCGATGGCGGTGCGTGTTCGGGTCGTCGTCTCCGGACGGGTCCAGGGCGTCTTCTTCCGCGCGAGCTGCGTCGACGAGGCGCGCCGGCGCGGTCTGGGGGGGTGGGTGCGGAACCTCCCGGACGGCGGCGTGGAGGCCGTCTTCGAGGGCGAGGAACCGCAGGTCCAGGCGATGATCGACTGGTGCGGCCACGGTCCGCCCGGAGCCCGGGTCCACGCCGTCGAGACCGAGGCGCAGGAGCCGCTCGGGACGACATCGTTCGGCGTCGCGGGCTGAACTCGCGCGCGAAACTCGGGATTCGACCGAGGGGCCCCGGGTAGTATCGGCTCCCGAGATGTTCCTCCGATCCCTCTCGATCCGTGGCTTCAAGTCGTTCGCGGACAAGACCGTCCTCGACTTCGCCCCGGGCATCAGCGTCATCGTCGGCCCGAATGGCTCCGGCAAGTCCAACCTGGTCGACGCCATCAGCTGGGTGCTGGGCGAGCAGGGCCCGCGCGCGCTGCGCGGCACGCAGATGGCCGACGTGATCTTCGCCGGTACTCCCCAACGGCCGCAGCTCGGCATGGCCGAGGTCAAGCTCGTGATCGACAACACGGCTGGCTTGATCCCCGTCCCGATGATCGAGATCGAGATCAGCCGCGCGATCTTCCGCAACGGGGACAGCGAGTACCGGATCGGCGGGCGGGTGTGCCGGCTGCTCGACGTGCAGGAGCTGCTGTCGGAGACCGGCATCGGCCGCGCGCTGCACACGGTCGTCGGACAGGGACAGCTCGAGGACGTCCTGACGGCGCGACCCGAGGAGCGTCGGCAATACATCGAGGAGGCGGCCGGCATCGCCAAGCACCGCAGGCGGCGCGAGCGCTCCGAGCGGAAGCTCACCGGCCTGGACCAGGATCTGCTCCGGCTGCAGGACGTCCTGTCCGAGCTCAAGCGGCAGCTCAAGCCCCTCAAGCAGCAGGCGGAGATGGCGAAGCGGCACGAGGAGCTCGCCGCCGAGGCGGACGGCATCGCCGTCCGGCTCGCCGCGGCGCGTCTGCGCGATCTCCTCTCCGAGCGCGAACGTCGCGCGTCGGGATGGGACGAGGGCCTTGCCCGCAGACAGGCCGCGCGCGAACGCCTCGACGCGCTCGACGCGGAGGTCACGGCCGCGGCCGAGGCGCGCGAGCGTGCTGTGACCGAGCTCGCCGACGCGGAGGAGCGGTACCGGCTGACGGAGGCCGGGCGCAGCGCCGCCGAGCTCTCGCTTCGCGAAGCGGTCGACGCCGAGTCGGCGGCCCGGACAGAGGTCGCGGCGCAGACCACGCGCGACGCCCGACTTGCCACGATCGACGACGATCTCGCTCGGATCGAGGGTCGGATCGCCGAGGTCGTCGCCGAGCTCGGGCAGCGTGAGACGGAGCTCGAGACCGCCGAGTTCGAGTTCCGCGAGGCGCAGGAGGCCCGGCGCCTGGCCGAGGAGGAGCGACACCGCGTACACGAGCAGGCGGCGGCGCATCGCGCCGAGCTCGAGACGCTCCGGCGCTCGTTGGATGGGTATGAGCGCGAACGCGCACGTCTCGACGAACAGCTGTCGGGCGCGGTCCACCGCCGCCGGGCGGCCGAAGCCGAACGCGACGCGCTCAGCGAGGAGACCGAACGGATCGACGCCGCCGTTGCTCCGCTGTCGGAGCGCCGCTCGCTGCTCGAGCGCGAGCGTCATGCCCTCGCCGATACCGTCGCCGAGCTGCACGACATCCTCCGCCGGCACGAGACCCGGCGGGACGTCCTCGAGGCGCGGCGAGCCGACCTCGAGGAGACGCCCGGCTCACGCTTCGTCGAGCGGCACGGCGGTCGGTCGCTCGGCCTGCTGGACGACCTCGTCGACGCCGAGCCGGGCTGGGAGCGTGCGCTGGTCGCCGCGCTCGGCTCGTACGCAGACGCGGTCGTGTACGCCGACGAGGCGCAGGCCATCGCCGACGCGCCCGAGGGCGAGGGTGCGGTTCTCGCCATCGCCGGCGGTGGTCCCGCGGCCTTCGTCATCGAGGGCGAGCGCACGCTGCTCTCGCTCGTCACGGTCGACAGGTCGGCGCGCGGGCTCATCTGCACGCTCCTTAAGGACGTCTACGTCGCCGGCTCGATCGACGAGGCGGTTCGCAAGCACCGTCGGCACGCGAAGGCGGCCTTCGTGACGCGCGACGGCGTGCTGATCGGGCAGGCGGTGATCCGCACCGCGCCGGCCGAGGACGTTCGCGCCGGCGAGATCGCCCGCGAGCTCGCCGTCGTCGAACACGATCTCGCGCAGACGAAGGCGGCGCTCCGGCCCAAGCGGGAGCGCGTCGAAGCCATCGCCGAGGAGCTCGGCGGGCTGTCGGCGCAGATCGACCAGGCCGACGCCGGCATCACGCGCGCGGCGGAGCGCATCGGGGTCCTCGGATCCGCTGTCGCGTCCGCAGCCAAGGAACAGGAGATCCTCGAGCAGCGCCGGGCCGGGCTGGAGGACGCCGCCGGCGCCTGGCGCGACGCGTTGGTCGCCGCGGAGCCGGTCGCATTCGACGTTCCCGAGCTCCCGCGGATCGCCGAGCCGCCGATCCGGCACCGCGTCGCCGTCGAAACGCTGCGACGCGACCGTTCGAGCCTGGCGAGCCGACTGTCGTCGGTCCGCGCTGAGCGCGAGGCGCTCGCCGCGCGCGACCCGGGCGCACTCCGGCAGCAGCTGGCCGCCGCGAAGGCGCGCCGGGCCGACGCCGGGGCATCCCTCACGTTGGCCCAGGAGCGGCACGCCGAGCAATCCGAGCGCCGCCGCCGCGCGGCCGAGGCGCAGCGAACCTTCACCGAGGCCGAGGCCGCCGTGAACCGGGCGTGGCGCGAGGCGTCGACCGAGCTCGACCGGATGCGCGAGGCATACGAGGACGAGGACCGCGCAAGGGGCGAGCTCGAGCGGCGGGTCCGCGACGCCGAGCGGCTGCTGCGCGAGGGCCACCGGCTCGACCCGCACGAGGCGCTGGCCTCGCTGGGCGAGGACGACACCGCGCCGGCCCTCGAGAAGCGCGCCGAGCTGGTCCAGCGGCGTCTCGCGTTGCTCGGCCGCGTCAACCTGCTCGCCGGCGGCGAGTTCGAGGCGCTGCAGGAGCGGCACGACTTCCTCGCGCGCGAGCTCGAGGACGTGAAGAAGGCACGGCGCGACCTCCTCGAGGTCATCCAGCGGATCGACTCCGAGATCGCGACGACGTTTGAGTTCGCGTATCGCGACGTCGCGCAGGAGTTCGAGCGGCTCTTCACGGACCTGTTCCCGGGCGGCGAGGGGCGGATCGTCGCCACCGAGCCGGGCGACCTGCTCAACACGGGCATCGAGCTCGAGGCCCGCCCGGGGCGCAAGCGCGTGAAGCGCATCTCGCTCCTGTCCGGCGGGGAGCGGGCGCTCACCGCGATGGCGTTCCTGTTCGCGATCTTCAAGGCGCGCCCGTCGCCGTTCTACCTGATGGACGAGGTCGAGCCGGCGCTCGACGACGTGAACCTGCATCGGTTCCTGCGTCTGGTGCAGGGCTTCGCGGAGGACTCGCAGGTCCTCATCGTCACGCACCAGAAGCGGACGATGGAGATCGCCCAGGTGATGTACGGCGTGTCGATGAGTCGCGACGGGACGACGAAGGTCGTCGCCCAGGACCTCGACAGCGCCGCGCCTGCGCCCGCGGGGCCGCGCGTCGAGCCCGACGCCGTGCCCGATCCCGTCCACTAGCCTGAGCCCGTGGCCATGCCGATCGCGATTGTGGTGGTCCTCGTCCTCGTCGGCGTGGTCGCGTTCGTCGTCGTCTCGCGGCGAGGGGGTACCGCCGGCCGCGGCGTGCCGATGCCCGAATCGATCGCGCCGCCGGCGCCGGGACGAGCCGACGGTCTGGGTGCGCGGGTGCGATCGATCTTCCGCGGGGCGACCGCGCAGGACGAGGACTGGCGCCGCCTCGAGGAGCTGTTGCTCCGCGCCGACGTCGGACCCGAGACGGCCCGGCGCATCGTCGACGACGTCCGTGCCCGCTACGAGGCGGATGGGGACGCCGTCGCGTTAATCCGCGACGAGCTCGTCTCGCTCCTGGAGGGCGACGCGTCGCTGCATCTCGGCGACGGTGAGCTCACGGTGTTTATGGTGGTCGGCGTGAACGGTTCGGGCAAGACGACGACGATCGGCAAGCTCGCGGCCTGGTTGTCGAGGCAGGGACATCGCGTCGGGCTCGCCAACAGCGACACGTACCGAGCCGCGGCGGCCGAGCAGCTCGACGTGTGGGCCAAGCGCGCCGGCGTGCCGCTCGTCTCGCAGGACCGCGGCGCCGATCCCGGCGCCGTTGCCTACGACGCCGTCCAGGCGGCGAAGGCGCGAGGGACCGACGTGCTGATCGTCGACACCGCCGGCCGGCTCCACACCGCCACGCCGCTCATGGACGAGCTCCGTAAGCTGCGCCGCGTCCTCGAGAAGGCCAACGGCCGGCCGCCGGACGAGGTGCTTCTGGTGCTCGACGCGACGACGGGGCAGAACGGCATCGCGCAGGCGACGGCCTTCACGGAGGCGGTCGACGTCACCGGCGTGGCGCTCACCAAGTTCGACGGAACGGCCAAGGGCGGCGTCCTGCTCGCGGTCCGCGAACGCCTCGGCGTGCCCGTGAAGCTCGTCGGGATGGGCGAACGGCTCGACGACCTCGAACCGTTTGATCCGCGCGCGTTCGCCGACCGGATCCTCGGCGGCTGAGGATGACGCGCGCCTCGATCCTCATCGTCGAAGACCACCCGACGATGCGCGAGGCGATGCGGCTGGTGCTCGAGCACGAGGGGTTCGAGATCAATGTCGCGGCCGACGGTCAGTCGGCGTTGGCGATGGCGCGCTCCGATGCGCCCGACCTGATGTTCCTCGACATGAACCTCCCCGGGGCCAGCGGGGCCGACATCTTGAAGGAGCTGAAGGCCGACCCTGCGACCGCGCCGATCCGCGTCATCGTCATCACCGCCGTCGGCGAGGAGGGCCGTGCGTTCGCGCTGTCGCTCGGCGCGGACGAGTACTTCACGAAGCCATTCAGCCCACTGGCGCTGCTTCGGACGGTCGAGCGGGTGCTGGGGACCGACGAAGCGGAAGACGAACCGTGAACGTCGAGCCCCGTCCGACCTCGGACTCCACGGAGATCGAGCCCTCCATCGCCTCGATGAGCTTCTTCGTGATGTAGAGCCCGAGCCCGGTTCCCTCCGCGTGACGGGTGCTCGCGGCCTCGGTCTGGTGGAACCGCTCGAAGATCGCCTGGAACTCCTCGCGCGCGATCCCCACGCCCTGGTCGATGATATCGAAGCGGAGCAGCTCACCCTTGTCCAACGCCTCGATCCCGGCGGTCAACCGGACCGGGAGGCCGGGCGACGAGAACTTCAACGCGTTCTGCAGCAGGTTTACGAGGATCTGGCCGAGACGGTTGGGGTCGGCGACGAACGTGGGCAGCGCGTCCGGCGTCTCGACCCGGACTCGCGCCGCCCCGTCGGCGAGTCCCCGGACGACGTGGGCGAGGAAGTCGCCGGCCTCGATCGTCCGCGGGTCGAAGCCCAGCTTGCCGGCCTCGATCTTGGTCACGACCAGCAGGTCCTCGACGAGGTGGATCAGCCGGTCGGTCTGGTGGTCGACGATCGCGAGGAACTCGCGAACCTCGTCGGCGGAGAGCTGATCGATCCGGCGTAGGATCGTGTTCACGAATCCGCGGATCGCCGCGAGCGGCGTCCTCAGCTCGTGGCTGGTGATCGAGACGAAGTCCGACTTCATCTGGTCGAGCTCCTGCAGCCGCTTGGCCGCCTCCTCGGCGAGCCACGCGCGGTCGCGCGCGCGCTCGGCCTCGCGGCGCAGCGACCGCGCCATCAACCCGGCCACGACGGCGACGACCGCGTCGACGCCGACGCGGAAGACGATCGCCCACGGCTGGGCGACCACGTCGTACCGCGCCGACAGGGCGAACTCGCGCATCGGTTCGGTCGCCACCGCGATCGCAATCGGCAGCAGCGCGCCGACGAGCCCGAACCGCAGGGCACCCTCCAGCGGAAGGACATACGCGATCACCCACAGCGAGTTCCGCGGGGTCGTATACGTCCACACCAGTCCGGTGATGACCGCGATGTCGATCGCGAAGGCTGCGGCGCCGATGCGGCGGACGGCGCTCGGCCGGTCGGCGCGCTCCGTGAGGACCGAGATCGCGAGATTCGCGATCGCGAGGATCGCGACGAGACCGAACCCGAGGGGAACCGTGTAGTCCGGCGTCGACCCCGGCGTGCGCGCCACGGTCAGGCTCTCGAGCACGCCGAAGCCGACGGCCAGCCAGCGCAGGCCGATCACGCCGACCTCGAGCCGCTTGGCCGGCATCAGCTCTTCGGAGGCCGGCCCCCTCATCTGGCGGGGCTACCGCTCATGCTCGCGCCGGTCCCCGAACCCCGACCGGGCCTCATCGCTCCGTCGGTACAATCTGATGCTCCCGATCCCAGGCACGCCCGTGGGAGGGCGTGCGCTCACTCCAGGCTTATGTTCGACACGTTGACCGACCGCCTGAACGGGGTCTTCAAGAAGCTCCGCTCTAAGGGGAAGCTGCACCCCAAGCAGGTCGATTCGGCGCTTGGGGACATCCGCACGGCCCTGCTCGAGGCCGACGTCGCCGTCGAGGTCGCCGACGACCTGCTGGACCGCGTCCGCGCGCGGTCGCTGTCCGAAGAGGTCATGAAGAGCCTCACGCCGGCGCAGCAGGTCATCAGGATCGTCCGCGAGGAGCTCCAGGCCACGATGGGCGGGACGCAGTCGGCGTTCACGCTGCCGTCCGCGCGGCCGGCCGTGATCATGATGGCCGGCGTCCAGGGCTCCGGGAAGACGACCGCCTCGGCGAAGCTCGCCCGGATGCTGAAGGAGAAGGGCAAGCACCCGCTGCTCGTTGCCGCCGACCTCTACCGTCCCGCTGCCGTCGAGCAGCTCTTCACGCTCGGCCGCGAGATCGGCGTGCCGGTCGTCTGCGACGGCAAGGACGCGGTCAAGGTGGCGAGGAACGGGCTGAAGGAGGCAGACCGATCGGGGGCCGACGTCGTCATCGTCGACACCGCGGGCCGGCTCCACGTCGACGACGAGATGATGCGCGAGGCGCGCAAGGTCAAGGACGCCATCAAGCCGCATCACGTCCTGATGGCGAGCGACGCGATGACAGGTCAGGACGCGGTCGTGCAGGCGCGCGCGTTCATGCGCGAGGTCGACACGACCGGGTTCATCCTCACCAAGATCGATGGCGACTCCCGCGGCGGCGCTGCGCTGTCGATCACGGCGGCGACGGGCCGGCCGGTGTTCTTCGCCGGCACCGGCGAGAAGCCGACGGACCTCGAGCCGTTCTATCCCGATCGCATGGCATCACGGATCCTCGGCATGGGGGACGTGCTGTCGCTGATCGACAAGGCGCAGGAGAACCTCGACGCCGAGAAGGCTGCCGAGACGGCCAAGAAGATGGCCGAGGCCAAGTTCACGCTCGAGGACTTCATGGAGCAGATGAAGCAGGTGCGGCAGCTGGGGCCGATCCAGGACCTGCTCGCGATGCTGCCCGGTGTACCGGGGGGCAGGAACGCGCTGAAGGACCTCGCCGGACAGGTCGACGAGCGGCAGATGGGGCAGGCGGAGGCGATCATCTCCTCCATGACCAGGGAGGAGCGGCTGAATCCCGCTATCATCGGCGGGTCCCGGCGCCTGCGGATCGCCCGCGGCTCGGGCACCACCACGGCCGACGTGAACGCCCTGCTCAAGGAGTTCGAGGCGGCCCGGAAGATGATGAAGTCGATAATGGGCGGCAAGCGCATGCCGAAGATCCCCGGCCTGCCGATGCCTCCCACCCTTTAGGCCCGGGATCGGGAGAGGACCAGATGGCAACGAGGATCCGGTTGCGGCGGATGGGCGCGAAGAAGCGCCCCTTCTACCGAGTGGTGGTGGCCGATCAGCGCAGCCCGCGCGACGGCCGATTCATCGAGAACATCGGCAAGTATCACCCGCTCGAGGAGCCGTCGTTGATCGACATCGACGAGACCAAGGCGCTCGAGTGGCTCCGCAAGGGCGCTCAGCCGTCGCAGTCGGTGCAGGTGCTGCTGACGAAGGCCGGCATCTGGGAGAAGTTCGAGGCCGAGCGGCCGCAGAAGCCGCGCGGCGGCCCGAAGCCGAAGGGCGCCAAGGCCGCTTCGTGATGAAGGAGCTCCTCGAGTACCTCGCGAGGGAGCTCGTGGACAATCCCGACGCCGTGCAGGTCACCGAGTCCCAGAACGACCGCGGCGTGCTGCTCGAGCTGCACGTCGACCCCGAGGACATGGGCAAGGTCATCGGGCGGGGTGGTCGGATCGCCCGCGCCATCCGCCAGGTCGTCAAGACCGCCGCCATCCGCGACGGCGTCTTCGTCCACGTCGACATCGTCGACTGACATGTCGTTCGACGAGCCGACCGTCGTGGTCGGCCGCGTCACCCGCGCACACGGCGTGAAGGGTGAGGTCGCCGTGATGGTCCTCACCGAGGTCGGAGAGCGGTTCGACCCCGGCGGCGTCGTCTACCTCGACGACGGCCGGCCGCTGACCGTCGCCGCGTCGCGGGCGCACCGCGGCCGGATGCTCGTCACGTTCGAAGGGGTCCTCGACCGCGACGCCGCGGACGAACTGGTCCAGCGGAACCTCGTCGTGCCCGAGTCCGAATCCCCGCCGTTGCCCGAGGGCTCGTACTGGGATCACCAGCTGATCGGGTCCGAGGTCGTCACCAAGTCCGGCCGTTCGCTCGGCGTGCTGCGAGACGTGATCCACACCCCGGCCAACGACGTGTGGAGCGCGATCGACGAGGATGGAACGGAGACGCTCGTCCCCGCGATCGGCGATGTCGTCGCGTCGGTGGACGTCGAGGCCAAGCGCGTGATCGTGCGCGAGGTGCCGGGCCTCACCGCTCCCGAGCCGCCGGAGTAGCCTCGGCGCGTGCGGATCGACGTCTTCGCGATCTTTCCCGAGATCCTCGAGGGACCGATGCGCGCGAGCCTGCTCGGGAAGGCGATCGCGTCGGGAACGGTCGACGTGCGTGTCCACGACCTGCGCGACTTCGCGACGGACAAGCATCGACAGGTCGACGACGAGTCGTACGGTGGTGGCCCCGGGATGGTCATGAAGCCGGAGCCGGTGTTCGCGGCGGTCGAGTCGCTCGGCGACGATCCGAAGCGCGTCCTCCTGACGTCGCCCGCCGGCCGGCGGCTCGATCAACCATTCGTCCGCCAGCTCGCCTGCGAGCCGTGGCTGGTCGTGCTCGCCGGCCGCTACGAGGGGGTCGACGAGCGCGTCGTCGAGGGGCTGCCGGCCGAGGAGGTCTCGATCGGCGACTACGTGCTGTCTGGCGGCGAGCTGCCCGCGCTCGTCCTGATCGAGGCGGTGACTCGGCTCGTCCCGGGCGTGATCGGGCGCGAGGAGTCGCACGAGCGGGACTCGTTCGGGGAGGATCGTCTGCTCGATCACCCGCACTACACGCGCCCGGCCGAGTTCCGCGGCATGGCGGTCCCGGACGTGTTGCTGTCCGGCAATCACGCGGAGATCGAGCGATGGCGCAGGGACGCCGCGCTCGAGAAGACGCGCCGCAACCGTCCGGACCTGCTCGAACGCCCTTCCGAGTAGCCCCACTGTCGCCTGCTATCATCGGCATCCCGCCATGAAAGCCACCGATCTCGTCGACAAGGCCTATCTCCGCACGGACATCCCCGCCTTCCGGCCTGGAGACACCGTGCGGGTGCACGTCCGCGTCGTCGAGGCCGGCCGCGAGCGGGTCCAGGTCTTCCAGGGCGTCGTCATCCGCCGTCAGGGCGGCGGGCTCCAGGAGACGTTCACCGTCCGCAAGATCTCGTTCGGCGTCGGCGTCGAGCGGACGTTCCCGGTCCATTCGCCCTCGATCGCCAAGCTCGAGATCGTGTCCTACGGCCTCGTCCGCCGCGCCAAGCTCTACTACCTCCGCGATCTGCGCGGGAAGAAGGCGCGGATCAAGGAGCGGCGGGTCGACGGCGTGGTCGGGATCCAGGCGGTGGCCGACGAGGCCGGCGACGAAGAGCCGACCGTGAGCGCGGAGGGCGAGGCGCCCGATATCGAGGCGGCGGACGCGGCGGACGCCGGGACCGAGGTCGAGGAGACCGAAGGGGTCCGCGAGCCTGCAGGGGACAAGGGCTAGGAGTGGCCGAGCGTCAGCCCGGCTCGCCCGAGCCGGCCGACGGTCACCGCAGCGCGAGCAGCGTGACGGACGTCCCGTCCGGTCAAGCGGCTCGCCTGGACGAGGCGTGGGCCGCCTCATCGATCGATCGCGTCTCGCCGGCCAAGGCCGACCGGAAGAAGGACGACCGCGGCGTCCTGTCGTTCCTCCGCGAGCTCCCCGTCCTGGTCCTGTTCGCTTTCGCGCTGGCACTGTTGCTCAAGACGTTCGTCGTGCAGGCCTTCTACATCCCGTCCGGCTCGATGGAGCCCACGCTCATGCCGGGCGACCGCGTGCTGGTCGAGAAGGTCATGTACCACCCCAGCCACGGCGACATCATCGTGTTCGAGGACCCACATCCGGGTGATCAGGCCGACCGCGGCATCGTCGGCGGTTTCCTGCATTGGCTGTCACAGGGTCTCGGCTTCTCCCAGCCCGCCGACGAGGACTTCATCAAGCGGGTCATCGGTTTGCCGGGCGACACGGTCGAGCTTCGCCACGGCACGCTCTTCGTGAACGGAGATCGGGTCCGACAGCCGTACCTCACGGGCGAACGCGATGTGCGTGACTACGGACCGGTCACGGTGCCGCCGGACTCGTTGTTCGTGCTCGGCGACAACCGTCTCAACTCCAGGGACTCACGGTTCGGCCTCGGCTACGTGCCAGAGGGCCGGGTGATCGGCCGCGCGTTCGTATTGATCTGGCCTCCGGCTCGCATCGGGTGGCTGCACTAGTCACCGACCTCGGGCGTTTCGAGCGCGGACTGCGGGAGCAGGGGTTCGCGGCGGTCGCCGGCGCCGACGAAGCCGGCCGTGGTGCGCTCGCCGGCCCGCTCGTCGCGGCCTCGGTCATCCTCCCGGACGCCTTCGACCTGGACGGCATCGCCGACTCAAAGGTGCTCACCCGTCTGCAACGCGAGCGAGCGTACGCGCGCATCGTCGCGGACGCCGTCGCCTGGTCGGTCTGCAAGGTCACGCCGGCGAGGATCGATCTGCGCGGTCTGCATCGCTCGAACATCTGGCTTCTGCGGCGCGCGATCCGCGAGCTCCCGATCCCGCCCGATTACGTGCTGACGGACGGCTTCCCGGTCCGGCGGTTGGGTACGCCCGCGCTCGCGATGAAGAAGGGCGACGCCGTGGCCGCGTGCGTCGCCGCGGCTTCGATCGTGGCCAAGGTCACGCGAGATCGGATGATGGAGCGGTACGCTCGGCGCTTCCGCGCCTACGGGTTCGAGCGCAACCGCGGCTACGGGACCCGCGAGCACTGGGACGCGCTCGACCGCGTCGGGCCGTGCCCGATCCACAGGCTGTCGTTCCGAGGTGTGGCCCCGGAGACGAGGCACGAGCGTGTGATCGTCGAGGACGAGTGGGGGGGTCTATGAGCGACGACGACATCGAGCGGTTCGAGGAGGAGCGCGAGCTCGAGCTCTACCGCGAGTACCGCGACGTCGTGCCGATGTTCCAGTTCGCGGTCGAGACCGAGCGGCGGTTCTACCTCGCCAACCGGGTCGACATCCGCCATCACGAGGGAGGCTGGATCGAGGTCGAGATGGCCGACGCCTGGGTCTGGGACATGTTCCGCCCGGCCCGGTTCGTCTCCAGCGTGCGCGTCATGACGCAGCGCGACGTGAACGTCGAGGAGCTGCGACGCGACGACGTCACGATCCCCGGTGACGATACGCTCGGCGGTGATCCGACGCTCGAGGCCTGAGGTCACGTCACCGGCGGGCGATAGCGTCCGCCGATGTACACGCAGGACCGCTCGGCGCTCGGCCGCGTGGGCGAGGACGCGGCGCTCGCGGCGTACGAGGCGCGTGGGTTCCATCTGGTCGTGCGGAACTGGCGGTGCGGCCTCGGCGAGCTCGACCTCGTCTTGCACCGCCGCGGATTGCTCGTCTTCTGCGAGGTCAAGACGCGTGCGGGCTCGGCGTTCGGCGGCGCGTTCGACGCGGTGACGCGCCAGAAGCGGGCGAAGCTCCGCCGGCTGGCCGAGGCGTTCCTGCTGTCCCAACATCCTCCGCACAGCGACGTACGGTTCGACGTCGCCAGCGTGCACGTGCGCGACCGCGAGATCGCGGTGCAGCTGTTCGAGGACGCGTTCTGAACGAACCTGGATGTCGGTGGCGGACGCTACCGTCAGCCGAACGTGTACGGGCGAGCGGTCGGCTTCACTATCGTCGGCGTTCGAGGGCACCTCGTCATCGTGGAGGCGCACATCGGACGCGGTCTGCCGTCCCTCACGCTGACCGGACTGCCGGGCGCCGCCGTCAACGACGGGCGCGAGCGCATCCGCCCCGCCGTCGAGAGCAGCGGGCTCGAGTGGCCGCTCCGCCGCATCGTCGTCAATCTCTCCCCGGGGAACCTCCGCAAGGAGGGGCCCGGGCTCGACCTGCCCATCGCGATCGGGGTGCTGGCGGCATCGGCGCAGGTTCCCCGCCCGCCGCTCACCCGGTACGCGTTCGTCGGGGAGGTCTCGCTGCGCGGTGACCTCGTCGCGACGCCGGGCGTCCTGTCGGTCGCCATCGCCGCGCGGCACGCCGGGCTCGAGGGTGTTGTCGTTCCGGCCGCCAACGCCGTGGAGGCCTCGCTCGTCGACGGCCTGCGGATCGTCCCGGGCGCGACGCTGCACGACGTCGTCGGTTTCCTGAAAGGGTCGTGGTCGCCGCCATCGGTACCGCCGGCCCGGGAGGTGGCCGACGTCGAGATCGGGGTCGACTTCGCCGACGTGCGCGGGCAGGCACACGCGCGCCGGGCGCTGGAGGTCGCCGCCGCCGGCGGGCACAATGTGTTCCTGGTCGGCTCGCCCGGCGCCGGCAAGACGATGCTCGCCCGCCGGCTCGCGACGATCCTGCCCTCGATGTCGCGATCCGAGGCGCTCGAGGTGACGCAGCTCCACTCGGTTGCCGGCTCGCTCGACGGCGGGCTGGTGTCCGGCAGGCCGTTCCGAGCGCCGCATCACTCCGTGTCGATGGCCGCGCTGCTCGGGGGCGGCAGCGGGTACGTGCGGCCCGGCGAGGTCAGTCTCGCGCACCACGGCGTGCTCTTCCTCGACGAGTTCACCGAGTTCCGCCGCGACGCCGTCGAATCGCTTCGGCAGCCGCTCGAGGACGGGCGGATCGTGGTCACACGGATGGCGGGGCAGGTCGAGTTCCCGGCGCGCTTCACGCTCGCCGCCGCCGCGAACCCGTGCCCGTGCGGGTTCGAGGGGGACCAGCGACGGCAGTGCCGGTGCCCGCCGCATCGCATCGAGGCGTACCGGCAGAAGCTCTCGGGTCCGTTGCTCGACCGCATCGATCTGCGGCTCGTCGTGCCTCGGCTGTCCAAGCGTGAGCTGCTCGACGAGGCGGCCGGGGAGTCCTCGGTCGCGATGCGCCAGCGGGTCGAGGAGGCGCGCGACCGGCAGCGCCGCCGCTACGCGGGTCTCGCCGTTCCCTGCAACGCGCAGCTCCCGGGCCCGTGGGCGCGCCGTGTCGCCGCGCTCACTCCCGAAGCACACGCCATGCTCGCCTCCGCCGTCGAGTCGCTCGCGCTCACCGGCCGCGGGTTCGACCGCGCCGTCAAGGTCGCGCGAACGGTCGCCGACCTCGCGGGCTCGGACCGCGTCGAACCCGATCACGTCGCCGAGGCGCTCTCGTATCGCGTCAACCTGTCCGAGGGGAGCCTCGTACGTGCGGGCTGAGTCCCGTCCGGCACGTGCGCCGTCGCTGGTATGGCCGCCGGGGTTCGCGCGGTCCCGGGGGGATCGGGATGCGGCCCTCGTCCTGACGGCGCTGCGCGGGATCACGCCTCGCCGCATGCTGGAGGCGGCGATGATCCACCGAACCGCACGAGCGCTCCTTCAGCGGATCCGAGAAGGCGACGCGGGCAGTCCCGGCGATCAGGCGGTCGCCCGCGTCTTGGACGCCGCGGTGATCCGCGCGTCGCTGCCGGTCGATTCGCGCGTCGTGCTCGCGGGCGACGACGAGTACCCGCCGCAGCTCGAGCATCTGTCCGACCCGCCGCTGGCGCTGTTCGTCCGCGGCCGCCCGGTCGGCGCGGTCACCTCGATGGTCGCCATCGTGGGCGCGCGGAACTGCTCGGACCTCGGTCGCGACCTGGCACGTGAGCTCGCACGGTCGCTCGCCGCCCACGGCGCGGTGGTCGTGAGCGGCGCGGCGCGCGGCATCGACGCCGCCGCGCATGAGGGAGCTCTCGACGCGGGGGGGATCACGCTCGCGGTGCTCGGCTGCGGGATCGACGCGGTGTATCCGCCCGGCAGCGGGCCGCTGGTCGGGCGGATCCTCGAGCGGGGGAGCGTCGTCAGCGAATACCCACCGGGCGTGCCGCCCGACGGCTTCCGCTTCCCGGCTCGCAACCGCATCGTCGCCGCGCTCTGTCGAGCGGTCGTCGTCGTGGAGGGTGCGGCCCGGAGCGGGTCGCTCATCTCGGCCGAGCACGCACTCGAGCTGGGGCGTGACGTCTTCGCCGTTCCGGGCGCAGTCACCAACCCGCTGGCGGAGGCGCCCCACCGTCTGATCCGCGAGGGCGCCGCGCTGATCCGCGGCGCCGAGGACATGCTCGCGGACCTCGGCATCGAGGCGGGGGCGCAGGTCTCGTTCGACGACCTCGAGCTGCCCGGACCGGAGCGTGCCGCGTTCCGGGCCCTTCGGGGCTCCGTGGTCCCCGATCGGGTTGCCGGCGAGCTCGGTATCCCGGTTCCGGAGGCCCTCTCGCTGCTCCTCCGCCTCGAGCTTCGTGGGCTCGTGCGCAGCGTCGGCGGACGGTTCGAGCGGCGTCTCGCGGGCGCCGGACCCTCGCGGACGGGTGGGGCCGGCATCGGCCGGAATCCGTCGCCCCCCGCCGCCGGGGGTCCCCCGGTCGAGGCTTGAACCACCCTCGGCGCGCTGGTACAAGGGTGAGACACCCGAGCTACGAGGACGATGCAGCCGCGCCCCGAACTTCCCCGTGCGCACTCGGACGAGTCCGAGGCCGATACCGAGCTGATCGCTCGGTTCGTGGATCACCTCGCGCTCGAGCGCCGCCTCTCCACCAACACGGTGCAGGCGTATCGCTCCGACCTCGAGCACCTGTCGGCGTTCCTCCGGCGTCAGCACGTCTCGCTGTCCACGGCCGACCACCACGCGCTTCGGCGGTTCCTCGCGCACGAGATGACGCTCGGGTACGCGCGAGCGTCGGTGGCGCGACGTGTCGCGACCATCCACACGTTCTACCGGTGGGCTCGCGCCCACGACCTCGTCGGGGGCGATCCAGCGGCCCTGCTCGGTCGCCCCAAGGTCGTGTCGCGTCTGCCCGTCGTGCTTCGTCCGAGCGAGGCGGCCGCGCTCGTGGAGACACCCGAGGTCGACGCCGACGACGCCGGCGACCTATTCGAGCGCGCCGTCGCGCTCCGCGACCGCGCCGTCCTCGAACTCCTCTATGGCTCCGGGCTCCGCGTCGCCGAGGTCGCCGGCCTGACGCTGGACCGGGTCGATCTCGACCGCGGCCGGGTCACCGTGCTGGGCAAGGGCTCCAAGGAACGGGAGGTACCGCTCTCCGATCACGCGATCGATGCCGTACGTGGGTACCTAGCCGAGGGCCGTCACCGGCTGATGGGTGCCGGCGCACCGGCGTTGTTCTTCAACCGGAAACGCAAGCCGCTCGGGACGCGCGACATCCGGTCCCTTGTGGGACGATATGGGGGAAGGACGTTGTCAGGGCGGCACCTCTCGCCCCACACGCTCCGGCACTCCTTCGCGACCCACCTGCTCGAAGGGGGAGCCGACATCCGGGCTGTTCAAGAGCTCCTGGGCCACGCCAGCGTTGCGACCACGCAGCGCTACACGCACGTATCCCGCACGCGCCTGTTCGAGGCCTACCGACAGAGCCACCCGAGGGCCTGATGGCGGGATCGACGAAGACCGCGCGGGACGCCAAGCCCACCCCCAAGGGTCAGACGGCGCCGTCCTCGTCGAAGTCCGCCAAGCCGTCCAAGGGCGGCGACGCCAAGCGCAAGGCAGGGGCGCGAACCCTCGTCATCGCGGACACCGAGGTCCAGGCCAAGCCCGACGAGCTGGTCGCGCTCTGGACCGAGTTCAAGGCGACGGCGTCGGGCGAGGCACGCGAACGGCTGATCCTGCACTACGCGCCGCTCGTCAAGTACGTCGCCAGCCGTGTCGCAACTGGCCTTCCGGCATCCGTCGAGCAGGCAGACCTCGTTTCGTACGGGATGTTCGGGCTCATCGACGCGCTCGCGAAGTTCGAGCCGGCCCGCGGCAATAAGTTCGAGACGTACGCCATCCCGCGGATCAAGGGCGCCATCATCGACGAGCTCCGCGCGATGGACTGGGTCCCGCGCTCGGTGCGGTTCAAGGCGCGCGAGATCGAGAAAGCGGTCGCCGACCTCGAGTCGATGCTGAAGCGGGCGCCCACCGAGAAGGAGGTGGCCGAGCGCCTCGGCGTTACGGTGTCGGAGCTCCACGACGTGATCAATCAGATCTCGTTCGTCTCCGTCCTCGCCCTCGACGAGTTGCTCTCGGTCGGCAACGACCGCGGCGAGCACGTGTCCCTCCTCGACACGCTCGCCGACAAGGGGACCGATCCGACACTGGGGGTGGAGGGGCAGGAGACCCGTGCTCTGCTTGCGGGCGCCATCAACTCCCTCTCCGAGCGAGAGAAGATCGTCGTCACGCTCTACTACTTCGAAGGCCTGACCCTCGCCGAGATCGGTGACATCCTCGGCGTGACGGAGTCGCGGGTGTGCCAGATCCACACGAAGGCCGTCAACCAGCTGCGCCTGCAGCTCGTCGAGGTCGAGTAACGCCTCCACCGTCACCCGAAAGGTGACGGTTCTTACGGCGCGCTCACGGGTCGCCGCGTAGCGTCGCCCTCCCGTCTCACCCGGAGGTTGCCCCGATGCGCCGTTGCGTTCTGGTCGTCGTTCTCACGCTCGCCGCCGTCATCGGGGTCGCGCCGGCGGCGTCCGCGTCCGGCACGTGGTCATGGCCGGTGATCGGTCCCGTCATCCGCGGATACGATCCGCCGGACTCGCCGTACGGATCGGGCCATCGCGGCATCGACATCGCGGCATCGATCGGCACCCCGGTCGTCGCCGCGGAGGCGGGCGTCGTCTCGTTCGCGGGACCGGTCGGCGGTCAGCTCTTCGTCAGCGTCGATCACGGAGGCGGCATCGTCTCCTCGTACTCGTACCTAGCGCTGGTCCAGGTGCGCAAGGGCGATGTCGTCGCCCGAGGGTTCACGCTCGGCCGGTCGGGAACCGGCCACGTGGGCGAGACGCCGACACATCTGCACTTCGGTGTGCGCGTCGACGGGTCCTACGCCGACCCGATGGCGTTCCTGGGGCCGCCGAGCGTCGTCACGCTGATCCGGCTCGCGCCGCTCGGGGCGGGCTGAACCCCACCGATGCGTGCGCGCCGGTCGGGCGCCCCGTGCGTGCGCCGCCTCGCGTGCGCCGCGTGCCTGCGCCGGTAGGATGACGGCCGGCCGCCTCCGGTCCACGTCATCGGCCTCGTCATCGGCCTCGTCATTGGCCTCGTCATCGGGAGGAATCCGCCGCTGCGCCGTTCCACGTTCCGACGCCTGCTTGGGCTCGTCCTGGCGGGGGCATTCGTCCTCGCGCTGCCCGTCGCCGCCTCGGCGCAGGCGTCGCCCGACTGGACGCAGTTCCAGGGCGGCGCCGCGCACACCGGCGCTCGCGTCGACGGGCCGGCGCCGCCGTACCGACAAGCGTGGAGCATCCGGCCGGACGCGCCGGCGGGGCAGCACTTCTCGGCGCCGGTCGTCGACGGCACCACCATGTTCGTCACGGGCCCGGACGCCCTGTATGCGTTCGACACGTCGACCGGGACCCAGCTGTGGCGCGACGCGCGCGACGCGCCGCCCGTACCGGTCGCCGTCGCCTCGGTCGGCAAGATCCGGGCCGTCGTGTACACGACGGGTCGCGACGCCGACACGTCGAAGGTCATCGCCGTCGATGCCGCCACCGGCAAGGAGGTCTGGGCAGCGCCCGTCACGCTGCAGGACGTCTCGCGCACGGGCCTCACGATCGACGGCGGCCGTGCCTTCGTCGGCGACGAAAGCGGACACGTTTACGCCGTCGACCTGGCAGACGGGGCCATCGCGTGGACGGGGAAGACGCCCGGCAAGCTGGCGGGCCCCGTCGCCGTCGGCGGCGGCGTCGTCGTCGCCGTCGCCGCCGCGACGGACACCTCCACCTCCACGACGATCGTCGGGTTCGACGAGTCGACGGGGGACGAGTCGTGGAGCGTCGTCCCGGATGCGGCGGCGAGCTTCGCCTCGCTCGCGACGATCGTGGATGGCAACGCGGTCGTCGCCTTCCCCGAGGGCACCGTCCAGGGCCTTTCGCTGGAGGACGGGACGGCATCGTGGTCCACGCGGATCCCCGCCCTCGTCTCGCCGTTCGTCGCGTCGGCGGCCGCCGACGGCTCGGTCCTGGTCGCGGACTCCAACGGTGGCGTGCACCGTGTGACGCCAGTCGGCGACGACGGTTGGCTCTACGAGTTCAACGTCGCGATCCTCCGCGCGTCGCCGGTCGTCGTCGGCCACGTGGTCGTGCTCGGGCTCGAGGACGGCTCGCTCGGCGCCGTCGATCGGGACTCCGGGCATCTGGTCTTCCACACGGCGGCCTCGTCCGCGCCCATCGACGGACTCGCCGTCACGCCGGACACGCTCGTCGTCGTCCGGAGCGGCGCGGGCCGGCCCACGATCACCGGCTACACGACGGATCCCGACGGGCGGCTCCTCGACGAGCAGTCGCCGACCGTCCCGGTGCCCGGCGATCTCGCGCTCGGGTTCGTCCTCGCGCTCGCGGTGGGTGCCGTCATCGTCGTGCCGGCGCGGATGCTCGGCGCGCGCCGGCGCGTCGAGGACCCGTCGGAGACGAGCGGCGAGGACGGCCGTGACGAGCGTGACGAGACGGACGCGCCCGGCCAGGAGTGGCCGTGAGCAACGGCAAGGGGAAGAACCGGAAGAAGCCTCGCGCGAGGTCGCCGCGTCCGGCGACCCGCACGACCGCACCCACGAAGACGGCGCACACAGCGTCGAGTGCTGCGTCGCCCGGCGGCCTCCTCGGGCGGGTCCTCGGGCCGGCCGTTCCACCATCGATGTCGGAGATGCCGACGTTCCGTCGGTCACTCGCCCAGGGCTTCCTACTCGTCGCGTCGAACGCGGTGCTCGTGCTCGGGGCCCTCGTCTTCGTGTACCTCGTGTGGCTCGTGCTTATCGGGTTCGGCTTCGTCGGGACGCCGCTCGCGCTCACGCAGATGCTCGCGATGCCGCCGCTGTCGACAGCCTTCGATACGCAGAACGCCATCTCGCTCGCCGGGCAGCAGAACGGGCTGATCGTCGCGCTTCCGTTGCTGCTGTTCCGCGCGGTGGTCGTCGGCGTGCTGTCGGGGCTTCTGGTCGAGGGGTTCGAACGGCGGGGGTCGACGAGCCTCGGCGGGGTGGTCCGGGGCCTGGCGTCGTTCCCCATCGTGCTGGCCTATCTCATGCTGTCGTTCGTCGCGCTGTTCCTCGCGCAGTTCGGCTCGGTGTTCGGGCCGGGGCTGGGCACCTTGCTGCAGGTGCTCCTGCCGGCATTCGTGCTGTGGGCGCTCGGGTTCGTGCCGTTCGCGGCCGTTCGGGAGGGCCGCCCGCTGGCCGACACGCTCCGCCGCTCCTACGCCGCGGCGCGGACGCCGGGCGGCCGGCACCTGTCGTTCTGCATCGTCTACGTGCTGCTGGCGTTCGTGCTGCCCTTGTTCGTGCCCGGTCGTTCGATCATCACCGCCAATCCGGCACCCGGCACCTGGATCGGCCTGTACATATTGTCGTTCCTCCACGTCGGGTTCACCGCCGCCATGGCCTACCGCTGGCTCGCCGTCGAGTCGAGCGTCCCCGAGACCCTCGCGCGGCGCTGATCGCTCCCGCGGCGTCCCGGGGCTGGGTCGCGAATCTGCGCTGGTAGACTGCCCGTTCGCCGGCACCGCAGGTGCCGAGCACACACGCCCGGGGACCGGCTCCGGGGTCCCGTCGCAGACGGGCCGGGACCGGGATGAAGCGGGCGGAGGACGACAACCGGAAGGAGGAAGCACGTGCCTGTCGTCACCAGGCGGGAGCTCCTCGAGGCCGGCATCCACTTCGGCCACCAGACGCGGCGCTGGAACCCGAAGATGGGCCGCTACCTCTACGGGGAGCGCTCCGGTATCTACATCATCGATCTCGAGAAGACGCTGGTCGGTCTCGAGGAGGCCTACACCTACGTCGCCGATCTCGGCCGCCGCGGCGGGACCGTCCTGTTCGTCGGGACGAAGAAGCAGGCGCAGGAGGTCGTCGAGCGCGAGGCCACCCGCGTCGGCATGCCGTACGTCATCACGCGATGGCTGGGTGGCATGCTCACCAACTTCCAGACGGTGTCGCGGCGGCTGCTCCGTCTGCGCGAGCTCCGTGAGATGGAACGCAGCGGCGCGTTCGACTTCCTGCCCAAGAAAGAGGTCATCCGCCTCCGGCACGAGATGGAGAAGCTGGAACGCAACCTCGGCGGCATGCAGAACCTCGAGCGGCTGCCCGACGCGATCTTCGTGATCGACACGAAGAAGGAGCACATCGCGGTCAACGAGGCGCGGAAGCTCGGGCTTCCGGTCATCGCGATCGTGGACACCAACTGCGACCCGGACGAGGTCGACTACGTGATCCCCGGAAACGACGACGCCATCCGGTCGGTCGCGCTCGTCACCCGGATCGTGGCCGACGCGCTCGCCGAGGGCCGGCAGATAGGGCGCGAGCAGCTCGTCACGAAGGCTTCGGGTCCGGAGTTCGAGCCGGAGGAGTCGGTCGGCGCCGGGGCGGCCGTCGCCGAACCCCGGGAGGGGTCGGCGCCGATCGATGAGCAACCACCCACGAGGACGTCTGAAACCGACGGATAGGAACGCGGTGCGCATGGCGGACATCAGTGCGGAACAGGTGAAGCGGCTCCGGGACCTGACCGGGGCCGGGATGATGGACTGCAAACGGGCCCTGCAGGACGCGGACGGCGACATCGACCGGGCGGTGCAGATCCTCGCCGAGAAGGGGATGGCGTCGGTCGGCAAGCGCGCCGGGCGGAGAGCCAACCAGGGCCGCGTCGAGTCGTACATCCACTTCAACGCCACCGTCGGCTCGCTCGTCGAGGTCAACTGCGAGACGGACTTCGTGGCCAACACCGACGAGTTCAAGCAGCTGGCCAAGGACATCGCGCTGCACGTCGCCAGCCCGTCTCGGCCGCGATGGCTTCGGCGCGAGAACGTGCCGGCCGGCGAGGTCGATTCGACGCGCCACGTCTTCGAGGTTCAGGCCAAGGAGTTGGGTAAGCCCGACAACGTCACGCAGAAGATCGTCGAGGGGAAGATGGACGCGTGGTACGCCGACAACGTCCTGCTCGAGCAGAACTACGTGAAGGACGACTCGAAGACGATCCAGCAGCTGCTCGACGAGGTCGGTGCGAAGACGGGAGAGAAGGTCGTGATCGGCCGGTTCACCCGGTTCCGCCTCGGCGAGGACTCCTCCGAGGGCGCGGAGTGACGCCCGCGGACGCGGGAACCGCCGAGCATGCGCCGCGTCCGCTATACCACCGTGTCCTCCTGAAACTGTCGGGCGACGCGTTCTCGGGTGAGACCGGCTACGGCATCTCGACGGACTCCACCGCGCTCCTCGCGCGACAGCTCGCGGAGGTGGTCGACCTCGGTGTGCAGTGCGCCGTCGTGGTCGGGGGCGGCAATATCTTCCGCGGGCGGCAGGCGCCGGGCATCGCGCGTGGACGCGGCGATTACATGGGCATGCTCGCCACGGTCATGAACGCGCTCGCGCTGCAGGACGCGCTCGAGAAGATCCACGTGCCGAACCGCGTGCAGACGGCGATCACGATGTCGCAGATCGCGGAGCCGTACGTTCCGCTGCGCGCGATCCGGCACCTCGAGAAGGGCCGGATCGTGATCTTCGCCGCCGGGATCGGGGCGCCCTACTTCTCGACGGACACGACGGCGGCCCAGCGCGCGCTCGAGATCCAGGCGCAGGCCATCCTCAAGGGGACGAAGGTCGACGGGGTCTACGACGCCGACCCGCACGTACGTGCTCACGCTCAGCGGTTCGAGGAGATCGCGTACATCGAAGTCTTGCGCGAGGGCTACCAGGTGATGGACGCGACGGCGATCTCGCTCTGCATGGAGAACGACCTGCCGATCATCGTCTTCGACTTCCGGCAGGAGGGGAACATCCGCCGCGCGGTGGCCGGCGAGTCGATCGGAACGCTCGTTCACGGAGGTGCCCGATGACGGTGCAGACGACGATGGCCGACGCGCGCGAGAAGATGTCCAAGGCCATCGCCGTGCTGAAGGAGGAGCTGGCCGGCATCCGCACGGGACGCGCGACCCCGGCGCTCCTCTCGCGGATCGTCGTGGAGTACTACGGTACGCAGGTGCCGCTCCAGCAACTCGCGTCGTTCTCGGTCCCCGAGCCGCGGACGCTGCTCGTTCAGCCGTTCGACAAGAACGCCATCGGCTCGATGGAGAAGGCGATCATGAGCAGCGACCTCGGGATCACCCCGTCCAACGACGGCAACGTGATCCGGCTGTCGTTCCCGCCGCTCACCGAGGAGCGGCGCAAGGACCTCATCAAGGTCGTGCATCAACGCGGCGAGGAGGGACGGGTTGCCGTTCGGAACATCCGCCGGCACTCGAAGGAGGAGCTCGAGAGGCTTGAACGCGACGCG
>DATAEU010000065.1:0-7296 GCA_036257835.1 Actinomycetota bacterium
CAACGATCAAGGCGGCATCGACGTGCTGATGATCGAGGGCGAGGCGCCCGACGAGACGTGGCGGCTCCTGCAGGACGGCGGCGCCTCGGTCGCGCCGACCGAGGAGGTCGTCGCCGAGGGTCTCGAGGCCGCAAAGCGCGCCATCGGCGAGGTCATCGACTTCCAGAGCGAGTTCCTCGGCAAGCTCGACGTCGAGCGCAAGCCCTTCGAGCCCACGCCGCTCTACAGCGACTCCACGTGGGAGGCCGTCGAATCCTTCGCGGCCGATCGTGTGCGGGCTGCCATCGTGCCGAACAAGCGCGAGCGCGAGGAGGCGCTCACCCGCGTCAAGGAGGAGCTGAAGGGACATCTGCTCCAGCGGTGGGGCGAGGACGCGTTCCTCGGCGCGCAAGGCGAGATCTCCCCGGCGTTCAAGGACCTGCAGAAGAAGCTCATGCGCGAACGCGTCCTCAGCGAGGGTCTCCGCCTGGACGGCCGCAGCGTCGAGGACATCCGGCCGCTGTCCTCCGAGGTCGGGCTCGTGCCCCGCGCCCACGGCTCCTCGCTGTTCCAGCGCGGCGAGACCCAGGTGCTGAACGTGACGACGCTCGGCATGCTCCGCATGAACCAGATGATCGACACGCTCGACCCCGAGGACTCCAAGCGGTACATCCACCACTACAACTTCCCGCCGTTCTCGACCGGTGAAACGGGCCGGATCGGCTCGCCGCGGCGGCGCGAGATCGGCCACGGCGCGCTCGCCGAGCGGGCGCTGGTGCCGGTGATCCCGCCCGAGGAGGAGTTCCCCTACACGCTGCGGCTCGTCTCGGACGTGCTGTCGTCCAACGGCTCGACGTCGATGGCAAGCGTCTGCGCCTCCACGCTGTCGCTGATGGACGCCGGCGTGCCGATCAAGTCCCCGGTGGCCGGCATCGCGATGGGCATGATCGCCGAAGGCGAACGCTACGTGACGCTGACCGACATCCTCGGCGCCGAGGACGCCCTCGGGGACATGGATTTCAAGGTCGCCGGCACGCGCGACTGGGTCACGGCGATCCAGCTGGACATGAAGGTGACCGGCCTGCCGGCCGAGGCGCTCGGCCAAGCGCTCAAGCAGGCGCGCGAGGCGCGGCTGTTCATCCTCGACTCGATGCTCCGGACCATCTCGGGCCCGCGCGACGTCGTGAACCCGAAGGCGCCGCGGATCCTCACGGTCCAGATCCCCGTCGACAAGATCGGCGAGGTCATCGGCCCTAAGGGCAAACGCATCAACGAGATCATCGCCGCGACCGGCGCGGACATCGACATCCAGGACGACGGCACGGTGTTCATCGGCTCACGAGAGGGTCAGGGCGCCGACCAGGCGGCAAAGATGATCGACGAGATCGCCAACCCGCGGCCGCTGCAGGTCGGCGAGACGTTCAACGGCAAGGTCGTGAAGACGACCACGTTCGGGGCCTTCGTGAACCTCGTGCCGGGTCGCGACGGCCTCGTGCACATCTCGAAGCTCGGGCGCGGCAAACGTCTCAACAGCGTCGAGGAGTCCGGGCTTAAGGAAGGCGACATGCTCGAGGTCGAGATCCAGGACATCGACCCGACGGGTCGGATCTCGCTCAAGCCGATCGGCGAGGAGTGGGCGATCCCGGAGGGCATGGAGCCCGAACCGCAGCGCGAGCGGCGCGACCGTGGGCCGCGCGACCGGGGCCGTGGCCGCGACCGCGAGCGCGGACCCCGTGCGCCGCGCGACCCCCGGGACCCGCGGCCGCAGGGCGGCACGGGCGGCCAGCAGCCGGCGGAGTAGCCCGCGTGACGATCGCCCGCACCGAGTTCGCGTCGGGCCTGCGCCTCCTCACCGAGCGCATGCCCGGCGTGCGCTCGGTGGCGCTCGGCTTCTGGGTCCTCGCGGGCTCGCGCGATGAGCCGCCGAAGATCAGCGGGTCGAGCCACTTCCTCGAGCACCTGCTGTTCAAGGGAACGAAGCGGCGGACGGCGCGCGACATCGCCGAGGCGTTCGACGCGGTCGGCGGCGACATCAACGCGTTCACGGCCAAGGAGTACACGTGCTTCTACGCGCGGGTACGCGATCGCGACCTCCCGATGGCCGTCGACCACCTCAGCGACATGCTTCAGAACAGCCTGATCCGCGGACACGACGTCGACGCCGAGCGGCAGGTGATCCTCGAAGAGATCAACATGCACGAGGACACGCCGGACGACGCGATCCACGACGTGTTCAACGAGGTGCTGTGGCCGGACCACCCGCTCGGCCGCCCGATCCTCGGAACCGTCGGCAGCATCAAGGTCGCGACGCCGCCGCACATCCGACGTTTCTACCGGAAGCACTACGTGCCCGGGCACCTCGTGGTCGTCGCCGCCGGCAACCTGCGGCACGACGACCTCGTCGAGCAGATCCGCCTGCACATGGAGACCGGCGAGGTGCGGTCGGAGGGACCGGCCGCGTGGAACCTGCGCGAGATCGGGGCCCCGCCCGCGCCGTCTGGCCGGACGGAGATCCGCCGGCGGAAGACGGAGCAGGCGCACATCGTCCTCGGAACCAACGGGCTGTCGCGGAGCGATCCCGACCGGTTCGCGCTCGGGATCGTGAACGTCGCTCTCGGCGGCGGGATGTCCTCGCGGCTGTTCCAGGAGGTCCGCGAGCGGCGAGGGCTTGCGTACTCGGTGTACAGCTACCACACGATGTTCGTCGACGCGGGGCTGTTCGCGGTGTACGCGGGGACGACGCCGGCGCGCGCGAAGGAGGTGCTGACCATCCTGCGCCAGCAGCTCCAGGACGTCGGCGACGGCGGCCTGAGCGAGGCGGAGTTCGAGCGCGCGAAGGGCCACATGAAAGGATCGTTGGTGCTCTCGCTCGACGACCCCTCCGGCCGGATGTCGCGGCTCGGGAAGTCCGAGATCTCGCACGGCGAGATCCTCACCGTGAACGACATGCTCAGGCGCATCGACGCCGTCTCGTACGAGGGGGCGAAGACGGTCGCCAAGCGCGTGCTCTCGCAGGCGATGTCGCTGGCGGTGATCGGCCCCTTCTCGAAGGACGCGCTGAAGTGATCCGCGTCGGGGTCATCGGCGCCCGCGGCCGCATGGGGCGCACGGTGTGCCGGGCCGTCGCCGAGGCCGACGATCTGGCGCTCGTCGCCGCGATCGATCGATCGGGCGTGGGTCAGGAGATCGGCAAGGAGATCGGGCATCCGGAGATCGATGTGCCGGTCAGCGACGAACTCGACCGGCTGCTCGAGGCCGAGGTCGAGGTCGCGGTCGAGTTCACGCATCCCGACGTCGTGCTCGACGACGTCCGGTGGTGCGTCGAGCACGCGATCCACATGGTGGTCGGCACCACCGGGCTATTGCCCGCGGATCTCGACGAGATCACGGCGCTGATCGAGGTGGAGGGCGGCGAGTCGAACATCGTCGTCGCCGCGAACTTCGCGATCGGCGCAGTGCTGATGGAACGGTTCGCGGGCATGGCGGCCCGGTACTTCCCCGCGGTCGAGGTGATCGAGCTGCATCACGAGGGCAAGGCCGACGCGCCGTCGGGGACCTCGCTCGCGACCGCGCGCCGGATCGCCGAGACGACGGGCGGCCTCCGGCGCGACGCGGGTCGCGAGAGCATCGAGGGCGTTCGCGGCGGTGCCGTCGACGGCGTGCGGATCCATTCCGTTCGGCTGCCGGGGTTGGTCGCGCATCAGGAGGTGCTGTTCGGCGGGGAGGGCCAGACGCTCACGATCCGACACGACTCGACGGACCGAGGCTCGTTCATGCCGGGCGTCCTGCTCGCGATCCGCGAGGTCTCCACGCGGCCCGGGCTGACCGCCGGTCTCGAACCGCTCCTCGACCTCGCATGAGGCCGGCGGCCGTGAGGTACCGCCTCGCGGGGCTGTTCGCGCATCCGGACGACGACGCGTTCGGCATCAGCGGCTCGTGCGCGCTGCACGCCGACGAGCTCGAGCTGCTGGTGGTGTTCGCGACGAGCGGCGACGCGGGCCGCATCGCGGACGACTCGCTCGCGACGCGCGAGACCCTCGGGCCGGTCCGCGAACGCGAGACGCGCGACGCCTACGAGGTCCTCGGCGTCGCCGCCGACCTGCGGTTCCTGCGGTACCCGGACGGTCACGTCGCGGAGATCCCGCACGACGAGCTCGTGTCGCGGTTCGCGGAGGCCGTCGAGTCGTTCCGCCCGGACGTCGTCGTCACGTTCGGCCCCGAGGGCGTGACCGGCCACCCGGACCACGCCACGGTCGGTCTCGCCGCGACGGAGGCGTTCCACATCGCGATCGAGCGCCTCGGCCGCGACGCTCCGCGTCGGCTCGTCCAGGTCGCGATCGCGAACGCCGACCTCGAACGCCTCCGCGAGGAACTCCGCGTCCGCGGCCTCGAGCCGCCCGACACCAACGAACCCTTCTCGCCTCGCGGCGTTCCCGACGAGCTGATCGGCGTCCGCGTCGACTGCTCCAGCGTGTACAAGCGGAAGCTCGCCGCGCTCCGCGAGCACCGGACGCAGGCGCAGGACCTCGAGGAGCTCCCGCAGGACCTGTGGCCGGGCATCCTCTCGACGGAGACGTTCGTGATCGCACGTCCCGAGCGTGCGCCCGGCGCGCCGGTCCGGTCCGACATGTTCGAGGGCCTGTCCCCGGCGTAGGCTCGCCGGGTGGACATTGAGGTCAGACGGATCCACCCCGACGAGCTCCGCGCGACGTTCGTCGCGGTCGAGACGGCGTTCGGCGGCCACCTCGAGGAGACATTCCTCGCGTTCCACCGTCCGTTCATCGACCCCGAGCGCACGCACGCCGCGTTCGAGGGGGACGCGATCGTCGGCAGCGCTGGCGTCTCGCCGTTCACGATGACAGTGCCGGGGGGCGAGATCCCGGCGGCGGGGGTCACGGGGGTGGGCGTCATGCCGAGCCACCGCCGGCGCGGCGTCAACACCGCGCTTATGCGGGCGCAGCTCGACGACGTCCACGCTCGCGGTGAGCCCGTGGCCGTCCTGTACGCGTCGCAGGGAAGTATCTACGGGCGTTACGGGTACGGCATCGCGTCGCTGAACGCGGCGATCGACATCGAGACGTCGCGGTCGGCGTTCGGGCCCTGGTACACGCCCTCCGGTCGCGTACGGCTGTTCGAACGCGACGAGGCGTTCGCGGCGTTCCTGCCGGTGTACGAAGAGGTGTGCCGCTCCCGGCCGGGCATGATGCGGCTCGACGAGCGGGAGTTCGCGTACCGGCTCGACGACCGGTTGATGGAGCACGACAAACCGGTCCCCGGCTTCTTCGCGGGTCACGAGTCGGACGGCCGTCTCGACGCGTATGTCCAGTACCGCGTCAAGCACGGCTGGGACGTTGTGCCGCAGCACGAGCTGGTCGTGGAGGACCTCATCGGCGTCACCCCGCAGGCATACGCCGACATGTGGCGCTATGTGCTCGACGTCGACCTCGTCCATCGCGTCACGGCGTGGAACCGCCCGTCCGACGACCCGATCCTGCATCTCGTTCTCGAGCCGGGACAGCTCCGACTCCACGTGAAGGACGCGCTGTGGCTCCGGCTGATCGACGTCGAGGCCGCCCTCGCGACCCGAGCGTATCGCGCGCAGACCTCATTGATCCTCGATGTGCGCGACGTGTTCTGCCCGTGGAACGAGGCGCGCTACGAGCTGGGAGGTGACGAGGGGGGAGCAACGTGCCGGCGCACCGACGCCGAGCCAGATCTCGTGCTCGGCGTGGCCGAGCTCGGCGCGGCCTTCCTCGGTGGCACGCGCTTGTCCACGTTGCATCGCGCCGGGCGTCTCGAGGAGCGCAGACCGGGCGCCGTCGACCGCGCCGATACGGCGTTCGCTTGGGACCCTGCGCCGTGGTGCTCCTTCATGTTCTGACGTACCCCCGAGCGCATACGGCGGCCGGCCCGTGTGACCAGTCACCCTCCCTTCCCGCATCGACCGGTCGCGTATCATGCCCCGGCTCATGACGGGTATCCGACGGTTCGTCGCGCCCATGTTGGTGTTCGGCGTGCTCGGCGCCGCCTGCACCGGCGGCGGGAAAACGCCAGCGGCCTCCGGCACGGCGCGTCCGACGACGTCCACGCCGACGCCGGTCGTCCCGGTGAGCGCCGAACCGGGCGTGTTCGTGTACCAGAACGCCGGCCTCACCGCGACGCTTCACCTCACCGGGGACACGGGGACGCTCGAGATCGCCAACGAGACCGGGCGCGAGCTCGCGCCGCCTGGGTTCTACCTGCTCGACGCGCGCGATGGGCGCCGGGTCGACGGCACAGTCACCGACGCGAAGCCGACGCCGAACGACGCAACGACGACGTTCGACGTGAGGTTCTCGGGCCTGCAGGTGTGGAACGTCGGGCTGGCCGTCCTCGTGATGGGGTCCGACAACTTCGGCGCGTTCGTCCGGCAATGACGTTCGCGGAAGCGGACGGGATCAGCGGCTGAGCGGCTCCGATTCGCCCGCTTGCCACCGCGCCATGACGAACAGCAGGTCCGACAGGCGGTTGAGGTAGCGCACGGCGGCCTCGTTCACCTCGGTCTCCGTCTCGCGGAGCGCGACGACGCGGCGCTCGGCACGGCGCGCCGCCGCGCGAGCGACGTCGAGCGCGGCCGAGGTCGAGTTCGCCCCGGGCACGACGAACGCGTTCGGCAACGGGTGCTCGGCGACGAGCACGTCGATCCGATCCTCGAGCGTGTCCACCATCGCGTCGGTCACGAGCGAGACTCCCGGCTCGAGCTTCGTGCGCTGCCCGGGATTGCTCGCGACGTCCGCGCCGACGATGAAGAGGTCACGCTGCAGGCGGAGAAGCTCCAACGACAGCTCTGGGTCCTCGCAAAGAGCGCGCGCCACCCCGATCGCGGCGAGGGTCTCGTCGATCGCGCCCGACGCCTCCGTCGCGGCGGCCGCCTTCGAGACGCGCCCGCCGTACAGCCGTCCGGTCGTCCCATCGTCACCGGTCTTGGTGTAGATCCGCGGCACCGGGCTAGGATAGCCGGGTCGTGGCTCGAGCTCGCACGAGCAACGCGAGCCACGGCGGCCACGCGTCGATCGCGTGCAACATGTTGCTTTTGTGGCGCTTGTGAGGGCCGAACCAGCGGTGGTAGGGTCGGCTCCACTCCCGCCGGACGGACGTTAGGAGGGATCCATGGCCGCACGATTCGGCGCCGTGGTGACCGCGATGGTCACCCCCTTCCGGCAGGACCACTCGCTCGACCTCGACGGCGCCCAGTCGCTGGCCCGGCACCTGCTCGAACACGGGACGGACTCGATCGTCGTCGCCGGCTCGACCGGAGAGTCCCCGACGCTGTCGCAC
>DATAEU010000082.1:0-27423 GCA_036257835.1 Actinomycetota bacterium
CGTTACGCAGGAAGAACACCTCCGAGAGCTTTCGAAGGGCTATCGCTTCGGCTGGAACGATCCCGAGCACTCGGTCTTCACGCCGAAGAAGGGGCTCTCACCGGCCGTCGTCGAGGAGATCTCGGCGCTCAAGGACGAGCCGGACTGGATGCGCAAGTTCCGCCTGAAGTCGCTGAAGCACTTCGAGGCGCGCTCGATGCCGTGGTGGGGCGCGGACCTGTCCGACATCGACTTCCAGGACATCTACTACTTCATCCGCTCCACCGAGAAGCAGGCCAAGACGTGGGAGGACCTGCCCGAGGACATTCGCGGGACGTGGGACAAGCTCGGGATCCCCGAGGCCGAGAAGAAGTACCTAGGCGGCGTCTCGGCGCAGTACGAGTCCGAGGTCGTGTACCACAAGATCCGCGACGAGCTCGACTCGATGGGCGTGCTGTTCAGCGACATGGACACCGCGCTGCGCGAGCATCCGGACATCGTCAAGGAGTATTTCGGGACGATCATCCCGCCCAACGACAACAAGTTCGCGGCGCTCAACTCGGCGGTGTGGTCCGGCGGATCGTTCATCTACGTGCCGCCCGGCGTACACGTCGACATCCCGCTCCAGGCCTACTTCCGCATCAACCAGGAGAACATGGGCCAGTTCGAGCGGACGCTGATCATCGTCGACGAAGACGCCTACGTGCACTACGTCGAGGGCTGCACTGCGCCGATATACTCCTCCGACTCGCTGCACTCGGCGGTCGTCGAGATCGTCGTGAAGCGCGGTGGGCGCTGCCGCTACACCACCATCCAGAACTGGTCGAACAACGTCTACAACCTTGTGACCAAGCGGGCGGCCGCGTACGAGGACGCCGTCATGGAGTGGATCGACGGCAACATCGGCTCGAAGATCACGATGAAATACCCGTCGATCTACCTGCTCGGCAAGGGGGCGCGCGGCGAGGTGCTGTCCGTGGCGTTCGCCGGCAAGGGAATGCACACGGACGCGGGGGGAAAGGCGATCCACGCCGCGCCGTATACCACCAGCGTGCTGACCTCCAAGTCGGTCAGCAAGGACGGCGGACGCACGGGCTACCGCGGTCTCGTCCGAATCGAGCCGGGCGCGCACCACGCGAAGTCCAACGTGCGGTGCGACGCGCTGATCCTCGATGAGGAATCGCGCTCGGACACGTATCCGTACGTCGAGGTCGAGGAGGAGACGGCGCAGCTTGGCCACGAGGCCAGCGTCTCCCGCATCGGTGAGGACCAGCTCTTCTACCTGATGAGCCGCGGGCTCTCTGAGGCCGAGGCCAGCGCGATGATCGTGAACGGGTTCATCGAACCCATCACCCGCGAGCTCCCGATGGAGTACGCGGTCGAGCTCAACCGCCTGATCGAGCTCCAGATGGAGGGAGCGATCGGCTAGCACCGCCCGCGACCGCGGCGACAGCAGTTCGAGAGGGCAGGCCGCGGGGTCTGCCCTCTTCGTTCGAGAAGGATGGTCGGTGACCAAGACCACGAACATCGGATTCGACGAGGCGGCGCTCGCTCGACTGCCGGCGCCCGGATTCCTGGGCGACCTGCGCCGCCAGGCGCTCGAGGAATGGCGCGCGCTCCCGGTCCCGTCCCAGCAGACGGAAGAGTGGCGTTACACCGACCTCGAGGACTTCGACGCGAACGCGTTCGCGTCGTTCGTCGAGGGTGGGGGACCGGAGGCGATGAACGAGCACGGCGTGCTCCAGGCGGCGGCGGTGGTCGGCGAGCGCTCCGGCATGCAGGTCCAGCGCAACTCGGAAGTCATCTCGACGCAGCTCGCGGCCGGGCTCGCGGACCGGGGGGTCATCTTCTGTGACCTCGACCTCGCGGCCGAGCGGCACCCGGACCTCGTCGAGAAGCATCTGCATCAGCTCGTCGAGACGGGCCGGACGACGTTCACGGCCCTGCACGCGGCGTTCCGCAGCGGGGGCACGTTCTTGTACGTCCCGCCGGGCGTCGAGCTGTCGACTCCGCTGCAGACGCTCACGTACCTCGATGCCGATGGCGCGGCGGTGTTCCCGCGGACGCTGCTCATCGCCGAGGAGGGCGCGGAGGTCACGTTCATCGACCGGTACGCCTCCCCGGCGCTTCGTGGCTTCTCGGACGCGATCGTCGAGATCTTCGCCGGACCCGGCTCGCGCGTTCGCTACGTGAACCTCCAGGATTACGGCGACGGCGTCACGCACCTCGCCGTGCAGCGGATGCGGCTCTCCCGCGATGCCGACGTGAAGGCCCTGGGGGTGGCGTTCGGCGGCTCGCTCGCGCGGACCGAGGTCGAGAGCGTCCTCGCGGAGGATGGCGCCTCCAGCGAGCTTCTTGGCGTCTACTTCGGGGACGGGGAGCAGCACATCGACCATCGCTCGATCCAGGACCACGTCGGCTCGCGAACGTCCAGCGACCTGCTCTACAAGGGCGCGATGCGCGACCGCTCGAACGCGATCTACACCGGAACCGTGATCATCGAGCACGGCGCGCACCGGTGCGACGCGTACCAGACCAACCGGAACATCCTGCTGTCTGATCACGCCAAGGCGCACTCGGTGCCGAACCTGGAGATCCTCACCAACGACCCGACGCGCTGCGGACACGCGGCCAGCGTCGGTCCGGTGAGCGAGGACGAGGTCTTCTACCTGCAGTCTCGCGGGATCCCCGCCGACGAGGCGACGCGCCTGATCGTGCGCGGCTTCTTCGCCGAGGTCCTCGACCGCATCGACATCTCGGAGGTCCGCGACGGCGTCGAGGCGGCCATCGAGGCCGAGCTGGCGAGGGCGTGACGATGTCGCTCGTTCGGCTCTGTGGCGTGGGCGAGGTCCCCGAGGGCGAGGTGCGCCGGTTCGAGGTCGACCACCGGCCGATCGCCGTGGTGAACCTCGGGGAGGAGGGGTTCCGCGCGGTCGACGCCATCTGCTCGCACGCGCACTACTTCCTCGACGAGGGCGAGGTGGACGTGGACTTCGGCACGATCGAGTGCCCGAAGCACGGGTCGACGTTCGACCTGGAGACGGGGCGGCCCGCGACGCTGCCGGCGACGCAGCCGGTGCGTGTGTTCACGGTGAAGGTCGAGGGCGACGACGTCCTCGTGGACTACGACCAGAACGACGAGGTGAACGATGGCTGACACGGCGGTCGCGACCGCGACGCTCGAGATCCGCGAGCTGCGCGCGAGCGTGGAGGACAAGGAGATCCTGAAAGGAATCGACCTGACGGTTCGCCAGGGCGAGACCCACGCGATGATGGGGCCCAACGGCTCGGGCAAATCGACGCTCGCCGCCGTGCTGATGGGGCGGCCGGGATATCGGGTAACCGCCGGCGACGTCCTGTTCAACGGCGAGAGCGTCCTCGGCCTCCCGGCCGACAAGCGAGCCCAGCGAGGGCTGTTCCTCGCGATGCAGTACCCGGTCGAGATCCCCGGCGTCTCGGTCGTGAACTTCCTGCGGACGGCGTACCAGTCGGTGAAGGGCGAGCAGGTCAGTGCGCTCGCGTTCCGCAAGCATATGAAGGAGAAGATGAACCTGCTGGGTGTCGAGGATTCGATGGTCCAGCGGTACGTCAACCAGGGGTTCTCCGGCGGCGAGAAGAAGCGCAACGAGATCCTCCAGCTCGCGGTGCTCGAGCCCCAGCTGGCGATCCTTGACGAGACCGACTCGGGCCTGGACATCGACTCCCTCAAGCTGGTGGCCACGGGTGTGGCGCAGCTCATCGGTCCGGAGCTCGGCGTGCTGCTGATCACCCACTACCAGCGGATCCTCAACTACATCACCCCGGACTTCGTCCACGTGATGATGAACGGCCGTATCGTGAAGTCCGGCGGCAAGGAGCTTGCCCACGAGCTCGAGGAGAAGGGCTACGAGGGTATCCGGCAGGAGCTCGGCATCGAGGCCGGGACCGGCGACAGCGCAAGCGGAGACGAGTGACCGGGTCCAGGGCTCAAGCAGCGAGCGCGAAGGCGCAAGCGGTAGCCCCTGCATAGACGTGAAGGAGGCGCGAACGCGATGTCCGTGACGCAAGCGAGAGGCGGGCTCGACGTCGCCCGCATCCGGGCCGACTTCCCGATCCTGGAGCGCCGCGTCGGGGACAAGCCCCTCGTCTACCTGGACAGCGCCGCCACCTCCCAGAAGCCGCGCCAGGTCCTCGACGCCGAGCGCGAGTACTACGAGCAGCACAACGCCAACGCCCATCGGGGGCTCTACCAGCTCGCCGAGGAGTCGACCGAGCTGTACGAGGGCGCGCGCGCGAAGATCGCGGCGTTCCTCGGCGCGCCGGACGCGTCGACGATCGTCTTCAACCGCGGGACGACGGAGTCGATCAACCTGGTCGCGTACGGATGGGGACGGAAGTTCCTCCGCCAAGGCGACCGCGTGCTCCTGACCGAGATGGAGCATCACTCGGATCTCGTCCCCTGGCAGCTCTGCGCGCGGGATACGGGGATCGAGCTCGGCTTCATCCCGCTGACGGACGATGGGCTGCTCGACCTCTCGCAGCTCGGCTCTCTGATCACCGAGCGCACCAAGCTCGTCTGCGTGAGCGGCATGTCGAATGCGCTCGGGACCATCAACCCCATCGGGCAGCTGGCGGATGCCGCGCACGCGGTCGGGGCGCTGATCCTGGTCGACGGCGCGCAGCTCGTCCCCCACGCCGTCACGAACGTGCAGGATGTGGACGTCGACTTCCTGGCGTTCAGCGGCCACAAGATGCTCGGACCGACGGCGTCGGGCGGTCTGTACGCCAAGCGCGAGCATCTCGAGGCGATGGACCCGATGTTCGGCGGCGGCGAGATGATCCGCGAGGTGTACAAGGACCACTCGACGTGGAACGAGGTGCCGTTCAAGTTCGAGGCCGGCACGATGAACATCGCGCAGGAGGTCGCGCTCGGCGCGGCAGTGGACTATCTGCAGGCGCTCGGAATGGAGCACGTCCGGGCGCACGAGGAGGAGATCACCGCGTACGCGCTCGACAAGCTGCTCGAGGCGGGCGCGACGGTGTTCGGGCCGAAGGATCCGTCGATCCGCGGCGGCGCCATCTCGTTCTGGTACCGGGACGTGCATCCCCACGACCTCGCGACGATCCTCAACGAGGAGGGCATCGCGATCCGCGCCGGGCACCACTGCGCGCAGCTGGTGATGCGGAGGTACGACGTGCCGGCCACCGCGCGCGCGAGCTTCTACGTGTACAACACCAACGACGAGGTCGACGCCCTCGTCTTGGCGCTCGCCAAGGCGCAGGACGTGTTCGGGTTCTAGGACGGGAGACGCGGTGGCGCTCGACGACATCTACAAGGAAGTCATCCTCGATCACTACAAGAACCCGCGGAACAAGCGCGAGCTTCCGGGCGCCACGCGCTCGTGCACGCGGAACAACCCGCTCTGCGGCGACGAGATCACCGTCTTCGTCACCGAGCGCGACGGACAGATCGCGGAGCTCGCGTTCACCGGCCAGGGCTGCTCGATCTCGCAGTCGTCGGCCTCGATGATGACCGAGGCGCTCACCGGGAAGTCGGTCGACGACGCGGAGACCATGATCAAGGAGTTCCGCGCGATGATGGCCGGCGAGGCGGAGCCCGACGAGGACGAGTTCGGCGAGCTGGTGGCCCTCAAGGGCGTCGTGAGGTACCCGATCCGCGTGAAGTGCGCCGTCCTGGCGTGGGACGTCCTGCAGGAGGCGCTGCAGGGCGGCGGCGAAGCGGCCGGAACGGCGTCGCACTAGCCCGGCCTGCGGGACAGGAACGCGCGCGAACCGACGGGCTCGCCGACGTGGACGTCGAGGAGCGAACCTCCTCGAACCCGGCCCGGCGCAGGAGCGAGTGCCAGGTCGCGTCCGGGAACAGCCCGCAGACGTGCCGCTCGCCGTCGGTCCTCACCGAGCCGTCGGGCTCGTGGAACACGTAGGCGAAGTCCATCACGTAGGTCTCGTCCGCCGGGTCGGGATCCGTCCGCCACTGCAGCCATCGGATCGCGCGGTCGCCGGCGTCGTGCCCGCCCCACTCCGTTCCCGGCTCGAACGTCTCGGCGACGTAGTCGGGAACGAACAGCGCGGGCGCCCCCGGTCGGCAGTGCGCGAAGGCCGTGTCGAACACGCGCGCCAGATCCTCGAGCGAGGCGATGTACGCGATCGCGTCGTGGACGAACACGGCGTCGAACGTTCGGCCGAGCCGGACCGTTCGCATGTCGCCCTCGACGTGCTCGCACTCCGGGTTCAGCCTGCGGCTGACCTCGAGCATCGCCGGCGAGCGGTCGACGAGCGTCATCCGGAAGGCGGCCTTGAGGTGCGACGCGTTGTTGCCGCCGCCGCTCCCGAGCTCCAGCACGTCCAGGACAGCGCCGTCGGCGGCGCCGAGCAGCAGCGAGCGGTACTCCCCGGCCTCGGAGGCGTAGTCGGCCGGCGCCGAGAAGTCCGGCCACCAGGACGCGAGATCGCGATACAGATTCGGGAGATCCTCGATGAGGTGCATCCTCGCACGCCGGGCCTGGGGGCCCTAGCCTTCGGACCATGCGGCGACTGCGTGCGGTCCTCGTCCTCGGGGTGCTCTCGGTCGTCGTGCTGGGCGCCGCGCCCGCCCGAGCACAGACGGGCGAGCGGATCCGCTCGTACCGCGTCGCGATCGCGATCGACCGCTCGGGTGTCCTCGACATCACGGAGACGATCGAATACGTGTTCGGCTCGGGCGAGCACCACGGGATCTACCGCGACATCCCCGAGCGGTTGGGATACGACGACACCTACGACCGGCTCTATCCGATCGACGTCGTCTCGGTCGATGCGACCGGAGGCGCGCCTTCCGCATATGCGATCCAGCACGAGGGGACGACCTTCCGAATCCGGATCGGCGACCCCGATCGGTCGGTGAGCGGCGAGCACACGTACGCGATCGAGTACCGGGTGCGCGGCGCGCTCAACGCGTTCGCCGACCACGACGAGCTGTACTGGAACGCGATCGGCGCCGACTGGGACGTCCCGATCGACACCGCGCGTGTCGTCGTCACCGCCCCTGCGGCGATCCAACGCACGGCGTGCTTCGCCGGCCTCTCGGGCTCGACGTCCGGATGCCTGCGATCGTCGATCGACGGCTCGACCGCGACGTTCGCGCAGAAGGGGATGTGGCCGTACCAGGCGTTCACGGTGGTCGTCGCGCTGCCGAAGGGCGCCATCGTCCCGGCGCCGGCGCCGATCCTGAAGGAGCGGTGGTCGCTTGCGCGTGCGTTCACGCTCACCCCGGTGACCGGTGCGGTGTCCGCGTTCCTGCTCGTGCTCGCGGTCGGGTTGTTCGTCCGGATGGCGTGGCGGACCGGACGCGACCGGCGGTTCGCGGCCGGACAGGTCGACGTGGTGATGGGTGCGCCGCCGGCGACGCCCGAGCAGGCCGTTCCGTTGTTCGAGAGCGGCGGGGCGCCCGTCGAGTTCGCGCCGCCCGAGGATCTCCGGCCCGGACAGATCGGAACGCTGATGGACGAGGTGGCGAACCCGCTGGACGTGACGGCGACGATCGTCGACCTCGCGGTGCGGAAGTACCTCGTGATCGAGGAGATCCCCAAGCATGGCCTGTTCGGCAGGGCGGACTGGAAGCTCACGCAGTTGCGCGCGGCCGACGACGACCTCGTGCCGTACGAACGTCGTCTCCTCGACGGTGTGTTCGAGGACGCGAGCGAGGTGACGCTGTCGAGCCTCAAGACGAAGTTCGTGCAGCGGCTCCACAAGGTGCAAGATGCGCTCTACAACGACGCGGTCGCGCGCGGATGGTTCGTGGCGCGGCCCGACCGCGTTCGGCAGCGGTGGACCGGGATCGGCGTCGGGATCTTGGTGGTGGGCGGCGCGCTCGAGTTGGCGGCCGTCCGGTGGACGAAGCTCGGCCTCATCCCCGTCCCGCTCGTCCTGTTCGGGCTGCTCGTCGCGATCGGGGCACACGAGATGCCGCGCCGGACGCCGAAGGGCACCGGGCTCGTCCGGCGTGTCCACGGCTTCCGCACGGTCATCGCTACCGCCGAGACCCACATGTCGCGATGGGCCGAGCAGGAGAACGTGTTCACGCGCTACCTCCCGTACGCGATCGTGTTCGGGCTGACCGGCAAGTGGGCGAAGGCCTTCGCCGGTCTCGCGACGGCGCCCGACACCAGTTGGTACGTCTCGTCGCATCCGTTCGTCTACGCCGACTTCGGGCACGCGATGGACGGTTTCTCAACGGTGGCCGCCGGCACCATCGCCTCGACACCCGGTGGATCCGGCGGCAGCGGCTTCGGCGGCGGCGGCGGCGCGGGCGGCGGCGGTGGAGGCGGGGGCGGCGGCTCGTGGTGAGCGAGCGCCGGCGCGGCGTGTGAGCGAGCGCAGGCGGTCGAGCAGCGCCCCGCCGATAGAGTGAACGGCCGATGCGCGTTGTGTTCTCCGAGGATCCCCGCGACTTCGTCAGCCGTGACTGGTCGTCTCTCGTCACGATCGACCAGGCCGGGACCTTCTTCCACACGCCGGGCTTCCTGAAGCTGTACTGGGAGGAGTTCGGCGAGCCGGGGAGCCTCCTGTTCGCGTTCGGCGAGGAGGACGACGGGGGACAGGTCGCCGCCGTCGCGTTCGAGCGCCTCGGCCTGACGCTCCGGTTCCTGGGCGGCACCGAGGTCACGGACTACATGGGACCCATCGCCGATCCGGACGCGGCCGACACGTTCGGCAAGGAGCTGTTCGCGGCGCTCGGCCGCCGGGACGATTGGCGCGACGCCGACCTTCGCGGCCTGCCGGAGGATCGGGCGTGGCTCGGTCTGCTCGAGGAGGGCGCGCGTGCCCAGGGGCTCGAGACGGCGATCGACGACGACCGGAACGGGGTGGCACCGTTCCTGCCGCTGCCCGGCTCGTACGACGAGTACCTTGCCGTCCTGCCGGCGAAGCTCCGACACGAGATCAAGCGGAAGGCTCGGCGGCTGGAGGCGGAGGCCGGCGCGTACTCGATCAGCGTGGCGCACGCCGACACGCTCGTGCCGTACCTCGACCGGTTCGTCGAGCTGCACCGGACGAGCGAGGGCCCGAAGGGCGTGTTCATGCAGCCCGGGATGGAGATCTTCTTCCGGCGACTCGGCGAGGCGTTCCTGGCGCGCGGGGTGTTCAGCCTCGTGTTCCTCGAGATCGGGGGCGCGAAGGTCGCCGGGACGATCGGGTTCCGGTTCGACGGCACGTACTACCTGTACAACTCGGCGTTCGACCGCGGGCTTCGACATCTGTCGCCCGGCATGGTCCTGGTGGGCGAGGACATCCGGATCGCGATCGAGGGCGGGTGCTCGGCGTTCGACCTGCTGAAGGGCGACTACGAGTACAAGTACCGGTTCGGCGCGTACCCGCGACCCGTGAAGCGGCTGATCGTCCGGCGTTAACGCCGCTGCACGGCGGCCGTCGCGATGACGTTGCCCGCGGTGTCCGTGATGGTGACGCCGTTGAACGGTTCGAGGTTCGACGACGTCACGAGCCACGACGACGCCTCGCCGCCGGCGGAGAACTCCAGCGGGTGCATGTCGATCGTGCGGCCGCCGTCCGACGACAGCTCGACGTTCGCCTCGCCGGTCATCCCGGGCGCCCGCACCAGGATCAGGACCCACGACTGCTGCACGTCCGAGTCGTACAGGACCGCGCTGCCGGTGACGTCCTCGGTGCCGGTCGATCGGACCGTGCCGACGCGCACCGCCTTCCCGCCAAGTGCGCCGAGGAACGTCTTGTACCTGGTCGCGTCGCGCTCGTAGTTGCTCGCGACGTTCGCTTGCGACATCCCCCAGCCGAGCGAAGCGACGACGGCCGCCGCGGCGGCGGCCGAGGCGATCCAGGTCCGGACCGGCCGGCGACGGCTCGTGGTCTCCGCCGTCTCGGCCCACTCCTCGGCGACGGCGCCGAGGACGCGGTCCCGGAGCTCGGTCGGCGGTTCCACCTCATGCGCCGCGCGGGAGAACGTGACGATGCCCTCGGCCATCGCCGCCATCTCGCGACGGCAGCCGCCGCAGGAGCGCAGGTGCGAGCGGACGCCGGCGTCCGTCACCTCGTCGAGCGTTCCGAGCAGGTGCTCGGCCAGTTGGTCGCGCACCTCGTCACACGTCACGGTGTTCCTCCAACGCCTCGCGCAGCCGGAGCAGCGCCGTCCGGATCCTCGTCTTGGCCGTCCCGAGCGGGATGCCCTCCAGCTCGGCCACCTCGGCGCTGGTCTTGCCGCCGAAGTAGGCGAGCTCGAGCGCCGCCCGCTGCCCGTCCGACAGCGCGGTCATCGCCCGCCGCGCTCGATCCGCCAGGTCCTCGGTCTCGGCGATCTCCTCGGGGCCCGCCTCCGACGACGTCTCCCGTTCGATGCCGACCTTCTCCATCGAGCGGGCGTCGAGCACCCTGCGCCGGAGCGCGTCGATGGCGAGCGACCGGGCGACTAGAAGCACCCAGGTCTCGAGCTTGCCCCGGCGCGCGTCGAACCGCTCCGCGCTCCGCCACAGCTTCACGAAGGTGTCCTGCACGAGGTCCTGGGCCATCGCGTCGTTCCCGAGCATCACGATGCCGAGCCCGTACACGCGCGAGGCGAACCGTGTGTAGAGCTCCTCGGACGCCCGCGGGTCGCGCCCGGAGAAGGCGCTCATCAGGGCGCTATCGGACATCGGCTCGTTCGCTCGCACTCGCAGCACGGTATCGCAGGGTCTACGAACGGGAGGCACGAGGGGATTCCCGCGGGTTGTTCGGGTCCGACGGAGCCGGTCGGGGCTGAGTTACTCGACGTACGCGCGGATGTGCTCGAGTACGGTGATCGCGAGATCCTCGTCCCCGCCGACCACGAGATTCCCGTCGTCGAGGTAGTGCTCGGCGGCCACGCGGCGCCCGGCGACGAGGCAGAACGGGTAGGCGCGGCCTTCGATGAAGGCGTCGGGTTTCTTGTCCTCGTCGGGGCTCTCGCCCGCCGACAGCCCCCAGTGCCACGACCCGCCGCCCATGCCCTCGAGGTCGACCCGCACACTGGCGCCTGGGAAAGAGAGCCCGGCGAGGCCGAGCGCGTACGGCAGCATGCGGATCCCCAGGTCGTTGGTGAGGTAGATCGGCCAGTGCTGCAGGTTCGGCTCGAGGCCGGCGCCGAGGCGGATGTCCTCGCCGTGGAGCCACCACTCGATCACGCGCGACTGGATCAGGTAGCGGATGCCGATGTTCCCGGCGACCCAGGTGATCTTCTTCGTTGCCCAGTCCTCGTCGGTCAGGTCGACGGCGTGCTCGAGGAAGATGCCCGCGGCCAGTCCCCAGGTCGTGAGGATCTCGCGGGTCGGCACGTCCGCACGGACCCGGACGGCCCACTCGTTGAATCCATCGACCCAGAACGCGCCGTCGTTCGCCTCCCGGAACGCCTCGAACTCGGCGGCGGTCTGGCCACCCAGCAGCTGTGCGGCGGCGGTGTCCTGCGCGGCGAGGTGCGCCATGATGTCGCGGTTCCGCCATCCCGCACACGGGCTGTTGGCGTCCCACGTCTCGGGCGCGGCGTACTGGATCGTTCGCCCGAGCCGCTGCCGCTCGGCGTGCGCGATGCCGACGAGCTCGATCCGTTCCACGTGTCCTCCTGCGGACGCCGGGGGCTTCGCGCGGTCGCTCGCCCGGCGAGGGAGGGAGGGCGACCGGCGCGAAATCGTACCGTACGGTCCGTGCGCGTCCTGGTTGCGCCGGACAAGTTCAAGGGCACGCTGACGGCCGGACAGGCGGCCGCCGCGATCGCCACCGGCTGGCGCCGCTCCCGTCCGGGCGACGAGCTCGACGAGCTGCCGATCGCCGACGGCGGCGAGGGCACGCTCAACGCCATCGCGACAGCACTCGGCGGTGAGCGGCGCTCGGTGACCGTCGCCGGGCCGCTCGGCGACCCGGTGCGCGCCGAGTTCGCGCTCGTCGCTCGCGGTGAGCGCCGATCGGCGGTCGTCGAGATGGCGCAGGCGTCCGGGTTGCAGCTCGTCGGCTCGAGACGGCGGGATCCGCTGCGCGCGTCGACCTTCGGAACGGGCGAGGTGATCGCGGCGGCCTGCCGGGCGGGGGCGCGGGAGGTCGTCGTCTGCGTCGGCGGCAGCGCGACGAACGACGGGGGGGCCGGCATGGCGCAGGCGCTGGGCGTCGGGCTGCTCGACGCACGTGGGCGGGACATCGGGCGCGGCGCCGTCGCGCTCCTCGATCTCGCGACGATCGATCTCCGCGGACTCGATCCGGCGGTTGGCGCTGCACGGTTCGTCGTCGCGGTCGACGTCGACAACCCGCTCACGGGTCCGCTGGGTGCGTCCGCGGTCTACGGGCCGCAGAAGGGCGCGTCCGCCGAGGACGTGGTCCTGCTCGACCGCGCCCTCGGACACCTCGCCGCGGTCGTCGAGCGCGATCTCGGTGCCGACGTGCGCGACCTTCCCGGAGCGGGCGCGGCGGGTGGGCTCGGCGCCGGGCTCGTGGCGTTCCTCGGCGCATCGCTGCGTCCCGGCGCCGACGTCGTCATGGCGGCGGTCGGGTTCGACGCGCGCCTCACGGCCGCGGACGTCGTCGTGACGGGGGAGGGGCGGTTCGACGATCAGACGCTGCGCGGCAAGGCGGTGGGCGCGGTCCTCGAGCGGGCCGGGCGCGCTCGGGTGCCCGCCATCGTGCTGTGCGGCGAGGCGGACGTTCGGCCGCGCGGCGTCGTCGTGCGATCGCTCGCCGATGCAGTCGGGAACCGGAAGGCCCGGGAGCAGCCGCGCCGGTCGCTCGAGGACGCCGCGGGAGGCGTCGCGGCTGAGGCGCGGCACCTATCCTTGGGCGGGTGAGCGACGGCGTCGAACGGTTCCTCGAGGCCCTCCGTGTCCTCGGCCACGAGATCGAGGTGCGGCGGTTTCCCGAGGGGACCCACACGGCGCAGGACGCGGCGCGCGCCATCGGCTGCGACCTCGCTCAGATCGTGAAGTCGCTGGTCTTCATCGCGGACGAACGCGCGGTCCTCGCTCTCACGTCAGGTATGAACCGGGCAGACGCGACGAAGCTCCGGGCCCTGACCGGCGCGTTGTCGCTCCGGCGGGCGAACGCCGACGAGGTGCGCTCGGCCACCGGCTATCCGATCGGCGGCACCCCGCCGTTCGGGGGCAACCTGACCACGTTCATCGACGAGGCGCTGACGCGGTTCGACGTGGTCTGGGCGGGCGCCGGTGCATCGGATGCGGTGTTCGGGATCTCGCCGACGGACCTGATCCGCTTGAGCGGGGGGACGGTGGCGGCGTTCGCCGAATGAGGCGGTGGACACGCAAAGGAGGCGGCCGCCGGAGCGACCGCCTCTTTCGGGTTCCCGAAAGCTGATCGACGAGGTCGGATTCCGGGTGCTCCCGGGTACAATCGACCCATGGCCGCCGCCGCCTCCCGGCGCTCGGTAGGGCCCCGACCAGCACGAACGAGCGGAGGAACGATGATCCAGCTGACGCAGATGGCCGCCGGGAAGGTGAAGGAGCTCGTCGAGGAGGAGGGGCGCGCCGACATCGCTCTGCGGGTCGCCGTCCAGCCCGGCGGGTGCTCGGGGCTTCGGTACGCCATGTACCTCGACGACCAGCTCTCCGAGAAGGACGTGGCCGAGGAGCAGTTCGGCGTCCGGGTCGTCGTCGACAAGATGAGCGTGCCGTATCTCACGCAGGCGACGATCGACTTCGTCGACTCGCTCGAGCAGTCGGGCTTCACGATCGACAACCCGGCGGCGCAGAGCTCGTGCGCCTGCGGGCACTCGTTCCACTAGCTCGCCCGCCCCACGTAGGGCGCAGACCCTAGGATTCCATGTTCCGCCGCCCCCGCCGAGGGGGTCGGGCGCCCGAGGGCGCCTCGGTGCGTCGGTGGCACGGTACCGGTGGAGGTGGCCTATGCCCGGCCAACTGCATCCCTACGCGGTGCATCTGTTCCACCAGCTCCACGACTGGCTGGCCATGACCGTGATCGTGCTCGCGTTCGCCGTGCCGGAGGTCGGCTCGATGATCCGCGACCGGCGGTGGCGCCGCGCGGTGCTGTCCGCGTTCCGGTGAGGGCGGCTCGCTAGCCGAGATCGTCGAGCGCCGCGGCGATCCCGTCGCGGAGCTCGGCGAGGCCCTCGTCGTCGATGACGAGGGCCGGCGAGATCTGCAAGGCCCCGGTGGCGAGCGTGCGCGTCATCACGCCCGCCCGACGGCACGCGGCGACGACCTTGCCGGCGAGCGCCGGGTCCTGCTCGAGCGCATCCGCCCGCAGCTGCACCGCCGCCAGGACGCCGGTACCCGCGCGAACCTCCTCGACGATGTGGTGCCGGGCCAGCGGAGCGAGCGCGTCGGCGAGATCCGTCTCGAGCTGCAGCGCGCGCTTGGCCAGGCCTTCGCGCTCGACGATGTCGAGGTTGGCGAGCGCGGCCGCCGCGACCGCGGCGTGGCCCGAGTACGTGTAACCGTGCCGGAACATCCCGGCGTCCGCGCGCCAGAACGGTTCGGTGACGCTCGGCGCCGCGACGACTGCGCCCATCGGCAGGTAGCCGCTGGTGATCCCCTTCGCGCACGTGATGAGGTCGGGCTCGAGGCCCCAGCGCGAGCTCGCGAACCAGTCGCCGACGCGGCCGAAGCCCGTGACGACCTCGTCGGCTACGAACAGCACGCCGGCCTCCCGGCAGATCGCACGCGCGTCGGCCAGGTAACCCTCGGGCGGCGCGAACACGCCGCCGGCGCCGATCACCGGCTCGCAGAAGAACGCGGCCACCCGGTCCTCGCCGGCGGTCGCGATCGCCTCGCGGAGCCCGGCGGCCGAGTCCCACTCGACCCGGACGACGTCGCCGACGAGCGTGCCGTAACCCGCCGCGTTGGCGTCGATCCCGGCCAGGCTCGTCCCCGCGATGTGCATCCCGTGGTAGGCGCGCTCGCGCGTGATGAACACGGTGCGGTCCTGGTGCCCGGTGAGCTGCCAGTACCGCCGCGCGATCTTCGCGGCCGTGTCGATCGAGTCCGAGCCGCCGCTCGTCAGGAACACGCGACCGTCCGGAACGGGCGCGACGGAGGCGACGCGCTCGGCGAGCGCGATCGCCGGGCGATTCGACAGGTCGCCGAACGTTGAGTACGCGGACAGCTTGCGAAGCTGATCGGCCGCCGCGTCCGCGATCTCAGCCCGCCCGTAGCCGACGTTGCAGTACCAGAGCGCGGCGGTCGCATCGAGGTAGCGGCGGCCCGCCTCGTCCCAGATGTGGACCCCCTCGCCGCGGTCGATCACGACCTCGCCCGTGCGCTCAACGGCGGCCATGTCGGCGAACGAATGCCAGAAGCGCGTCATGGCGAGCACGGTAGCAGAAGGCGCTACGGGTTTGAACGGCCGTTCAGGACGCGGTCACGCGCCCGGGCGGGTCAGCGAGGCTCGTAGGCCAGATTCGGCGAGAGCCAGCGCTCGGCCTCGGAGGGCGGCACGCCCTTCCTGCGCGCGTAGTCATCGACCTGGTCGCGGCCGATCCGGCCGACGTTGAAGTACCGGGCTGCCGGGTGCGCGAAATAGAGCCCGCTCACCGACGCCGGCGGCGTCATCGCGCAGGTCTCGGTGAGCTCGATGCCGATCGAGGGCGCGTCGAGCAGCGCGAACAGCGTCCGCTTCTCCGAGTGGTCGGGACACGCCGGGTAGCCGAACGCCGGCCGGATCCCGCGGTACCGCTCCTCGCGCAGCTCGTCCTGCGTGAGCTTCGGTCCGGCCTGGTACCACTCGTGCCGGGCGACCTCGTGGAGGTGCTCGGCGAAGGCTTCGGCGAGGCGGTCGGCCAGGGCCTTCGTCATGATCGCGCGATAGTCGTCGTGGTCGGCCTCGAACCGCGCGACCAGCTCGTCGACGCCGATCCCCGCCGTCACGGCGAACGCGCCGACGTGGTCGCGGAGCCCGGTATCGGCCGGCGCGACGTAGTCGGCCAGGGATCGGTTCGGCCGGTCGTCGCCGTGGTCGACCTGCTGGCGCAGGAGATGGAACCGCGTGCCGTCCTCGAGCGCGACGTCGTCGCCCTCGGCGATGGCTGCGAAGAAGCCGTAGATGCCGCGCGGCGCGATGGCGCCCTCGCGTTCGATGTCGTCGAGCAGCTCGTTGGCGTGCTCGAACAGCTCGCGCGCGGCCTCGCCGTACCGCGGGTGGTCGAGGATCGCCGGGTAGCGGCCCTTCAGCTCCCAAGCGGTGAAGAAGAACGTCCAGTCGATGTACTCGCGGAGCTCCTTCACGGCGGGCTCGACGACGCGGGTGCCGATGAAGGGCGGCGCCGGAAGGTCCTCCGGGTGCCAGACGATCGGCGTCCGGTTCTCGACCGCCTTCCCGTACGGGAGCAGTGGACTCTTATCGCGCTCGAGATGCTGCCGTCGCAGGCGCTCCTGGTCGGCCCGGTTCCGCGTGTCGAACTCGGGCTTCCGTTCCCGGTCGAGCAGGTTGGACACGACGTCGATGACGCGCGACGCGTCGATCACGTGGACCGTGGGGTTGGTGTACTCGGGTGCGATTCGAACGGCGGTGTGCTGCCTGGACGTGGTCGCCCCACCGATCAGCAGTGGGAGGTCCATCCCGCGGCGCTCCATCTCTCGCGCGACGTTGACCATCTGGTCGAGCGACGGGGTGATGAGGCCCGAGAGCCCCACGATGTCGCACCCCTCGTTGACGGCCGTCTCAAGGATCAGGTCCGCAGGCGCCATCACCCCGAGATCGATGACCTCGTAGTTGTTGCACGCGAGCACCACGCCGACGATGTTCTTGCCGATGTCGTGGACGTCGCCCTTCACAGTGGCGGTGACGATCTTGCCCTGTGCGCGAGCGCCGGCCGGACCGAGCCGGAGCTTTTCCTCCTCCATGAACGGCTCGAGGTAGGCGACCGCCTTCTTCATCGCGCGCGCGCTCTTGACGACCTGGGGGAGGAACATCCTGCCCGAGCCGAAAAGGTCGCCGACGATCTGCATGCCGGCCATCAGCGGGCCCTCGATCACGTCGAGCGGGCGCTCGTATGCCTGCCGCGCCTCCTCGGTATCGGCCTCGATGTAGTCGATGACGCCGCGGACGAGCGCGTGCTTCAGGCGATCCTCGACCGGCTGCTCGCGCCACGAGAGGTCGACGTCGCGCTTGGTGGCCTCGCCCTTGACGCCCTCGGCGAGCCGGACCAGCCGCTCGGTGGACTCCGGGCGCCGGTTGAAGATCACGTCCTCGACATGCTCCAGCAGGTCGGCCGGGATGTCCTCGTACAGCATCAGCTGGCCCGCGTTCACGATCGCCATGTCGAGGCCCGCCTGGATCGCGTGGTACAGGAACGCCGAGTGCATCGCCTCGCGCACCCGCTCGTTGCCGCGGAACGAGAAGGACAGGTTGCTGACGCCGCCGGAGATGTGGACGCCCGGGCAGCGTTCCTTGAGGATCCGCGCCGATTCGATGAACGCCTTGGCGTACTCGTCGTGCTCCTCGATCCCGGTCGCGATGGCCAGGATGCACGGGTCGAAGATGACATCCTCGGGCGCGAACCCGACCTCGCCGACGAGGAGGCGGTACGCGCGCTCGAGGATCTCGACCTTGCGCTCGACGGTGTCGGCCTGCCCGCGCTCGTCGAACGCCATGACGACGGCCGCGGCCCCGTACTCGCGGACGGTGCGCGCCTTGGCGAGGAAGTCCTCGCTGCCCTCCTTGAGCGAGATCGAGTTGACGACGCCCTTGCCCTGGACGCACCTGAGGCCGGCCTCGATCACCGACCATTTCGACGAGTCGATCATCACCGGCACGCGCGCGATCTCCGGTTCGGTGGCGATCAGGTTGAGGAATGACGTCATCGCCTGCTCGCCGTCGAGCAGGTCGGCGTCCATGTTGACGTCGATCATGTTGGCACCGCCGCGGACCTGCTCGAGCGCGACCTCGACGCCGCCCTGGTAGTCGCCCGACTCGATCAACCGCCGGAACCGCTTCGAGCCGGTGATGTTGGTGCGCTCGCCGATCATGACGAACCCGGTGGTCTCGCGGATCCAGAACGGCTCGAGCCCGCTGAACCGCGGGACGCGCTCGGGCTGGGGCAGCGCCCTCGGCCGGAGTCCCTCGACCGCCGTGGCGATGGCGTGGATGTGCTCGGGCGTGGTGCCGCAGCAGCCGCCGAGGACGTTCGCGAGCCCGGCTTCGGCGAACTCGCGCAGGTACTTGCTGGTCACGTCGGGCTGCTCGTCGTAGCCGCCGAAGGCGTTGGGCAGGCCGGCGTTGGGGTAGCAGGAGACCGGCACGTCCGCCACGCGGGCGAGCGACTCCAGGTGCGGGCGGATCTCGGCGGCGCCGAGCGAGCAGTTGACGCCGACGATCGCCGGCCGGGCGTGCTCGACCGAGAGCCAGAACGCTTCGATCGTCTGCCCGGACAGCGTTCGGCCGCTCCTGTCCACGATCGTGACGGAGAGCCAGCGCGGGACCTCGGGCGCGACCTCCTGCGCCGCGACGACGGCCGCCTTGGCGTTCAGCGTGTCGAAGATGGTCTCGATCAGCAGGAAGTCCACCCCGCCGTCCACGAGTCCGCGCATCTGCTCCGTATACGCCTGCACCACCTGGTCGAACGTCACTGCCCGGAAGGACGCGTCCTCGACCTTCGGCGACAGCGAGAGCGTCACGTTGAGCGGGCCGACCGACCCGGCGACCAGCCGGCCGCCGTACGCGTCCGCGGCGCGGCGCGCCAGCCGCGCGCCCTCGACGTTCATCTCGTAGACGGCGTCCTGGAGCCCGTACTCGGTCTGGCCGATCGAGGTCGCGGTGAACGTGTTGGTGGTCGTGATGTCGGCGCCGGCGTCCAGGTACGCGCGGTGGACCTCGTCGATGATCTCGGGATGCGTGAGGTTCAGGAGGTCGGGATCGCCGCGAACGTCGCGCGGGTGATCGGCGAACCGATCGCCCCGCCACTCCTCCTCGCTCAGGCCGCGGCCCTGCAGCAGCACGCCCCAGGCGCCGTCGAGGATCGCGATGCGGTCGGCGAGGATCGCGCGGAGGCGTTCGGTGGCATCGGTCGCGGTCTTCGGCATGGGACGTTCATCGTACCGTTGGTTCCTCGCGGGACCGGCGCGCCGAGCCCCTCGCCGCCGGCGCTGCGATAGGCTCCCGGCCCGCATGGTAGGTCTTGCGCTGTACAACTGGTGGAAGCTGTTGCACGTCCTCGGCGTGCTCGGCTTCGTCATGTTCCACGGGGTCTCGATCTGGGTGGCGTTGCGCTTGCGCAAGGAGCGGGACCGCGGCCGGATCGCCGAGCTCCTGCAGTTCTCGGGGTCGAGCGTGCAGGGGATGTACGTCTCGCTCGGGCTGCTGATCCTGTTCGGCGTGATCGCCGGGTTCGCCGGCAAGTGGTGGGGCTCGTGGTGGATCTGGCTCGCGCTGGTGATCCTGCTCGGGGTGATCGGGGAGATGTCGGCGGTCGCGAAGCCGTACTACCAGCGGGTGAAGGAGGCGGTCGAGGTCCGGCCGTCGGGCGTCCCGCGTCGCAGCGACGAGGAGCTCGACGAGATCCTGCGATCGCCGCTCGCGGTATTCAACGCCCTGCTCGGCGTGGCCGCGCTCGTCGTCCTCGCCTGGCTGATGGTGTTCAAGCCGTTCTGAGCGCTCGGGCCGGGCTACAGGTCCGACGGCTCGAGCGGGCGCTGCGCGGGCCCGTTCACGACCTCGCCCGTGGGTGAGTACCGGGACCCGTGGCAGGGGCAGTCGAAGGTCTTCTCGGTCGGGTTCCACTTCACGGTGCAGCCCATGTGGGTGCACTTCGCCGACATCGTGTGCACGACGCCCTTCGGGTCGCGGTAGACCGCGACCTTGTGGTCCCCCGTGGTGACGATGCCGCCTTCGCCGGGACCGATCTCCTCGAGGCTCTGCGCGATCGTCCTGGCGATGAGGACGTCGGCGGCGGCGAACTGCGCGACGGTGAGCGGGATCGAGCCGAGGAGCGCGGCGCGAGCGCCGGTCATCCCGCGGTTCCCGACGACGACCAGGTCGTAGCCCTCCTCGTCGGCGGCCGCGATGATCGCCTGGGCAGGGTCGCCGTCGCGGATCATCGTCTTCGCCTCGAGTCCGGTGTCGTCGGCGTTGGTCCCGACCGTGTCCTGCAGGATCAGCTCGCCGGTCTTCGGGTGGCCGACGAAGACGAGCCCGACCTCGGCGTTCAGCCGCTTCGCCAGGGCGAACCCCTTGCGCGCCGCCCGGTCCGCGGTCGCCGACCCGTCCGTCGCGATCAGGATGCGCCGGTAGGGCGGCGCGTCGACCGGCCGCTCGACCTCGGGGCTCGCCCGCGTGAGGAGGACGTCGCACGGCGAGCGCTGGGCGACCTTCTTGACGACGCTGCCGAACACCTGCTCGTCGCGGAGCAGGCCTCGGCTCCCGATCACGATGACGTCGACGCCGCGCGTGTCGGCCTCGGTGATGAGCGCGTCCGCCGGGTCGTCGCCGGTCAGGACGACCTCGTGCTTCACGCCCGCGCCCTCGAGCATCGTGTCGGCACGCGCTACCGCGGCGTCGGCGCGCGAACGGTCGGCGAACGCGTGGACGACGGTGACGGTGCCCTTCGTCGTCTTCGCGAGCGACGTGGCGACCCGTTCCGGAGTTTCCGCCGACCCCGAGCCGTCGGTCGCGATGAGGATCTTCCTGTATGCCATGGTGGGGGGAGTCCTCCCGTGCGCGTCAGACGTCGTGGCCGAGGGAGACTACCCGGTCCAGTTCGGCAAGGGTCTCGTCGTCGAGCTCCAGGTCGCCGGCAGCCGCGTTCCGACGCGCGTGCGCCGGATCGGTGCTTCCGACGATCGCCCCCGTCACGCCGGGCTGGGCCACGTTCCAGGCGATCGCGACGTCGGCCACCGAGACCGCGAGCCGGTCGGCGACGCGACGGACCCCCTCGACGACGGCCATCGTCTCGTCCACGACGCCCGGACGCAGGAACGCGTTCCAGACCTCCCCGCCTTCGGCTCGGTGGTCGCCGGGGTCGAAGGTGGTGTCGGGCGTGATCCGCCCGCTGAGGATCCCGTACGCGAGCGGCCCGTACGTGATCGTGCCGATCCCGTGCTCGCCGCACCACGCGATCAGGTCCTGGTTCTCGAGGTGGAGCATCGAGAACTCGGGCTGCAGCGAGTCGACGTGGCGAACCGCCTCGCACCGCTCGATCAGGTCCTGGTCGAAGTTCGACACGCCGATGTACCGGACGAGCCCGTGCTCGACGAGCTCCGCCATCGCGCCCCAGGTGTCCTCGACGGCGACGCCGGTCGAGTCGGGCCAGTGGAGCTGGTACAGGTCGAGATGCTCGACCCCCAACCGCTCGAGGCTGCCGCGACACGCCTTGTGGACCTCATCCGGCCGGAACCCGGAGCCCTCGGGGGCGGGGGCGACCTTGGTGAAGATCAGCACCTCGTCGCGCCCGATCTCGCCGACGGCGCGGCCGACCAGGAGCTCCGAGCGGCCGCCGCCGTACACCTCGGCCGTGTCGACCCAGGTTATGCCGGCGTCGACGGCGGCTCGCATCGCCTGGACGATCCGTTCGTCGGGCTTCGCCGAGCCCCATTCGCTGCCCCCGCCGGCCTCCCACGCCCCCAGGCCGACCGCTGAGATCTCCGGGCCGTGTGACCCGAGCCGCCGCTTCCGCATCGTTCTTCCTTCCTCCGTGTGGCCTCTTGTGCCCTCGTGACGAACGTCGCTCAACCGCCATGCCAAACGGTCCGATGCTAACGCGCGGACCTGTTCCTTCCCCGGGCAAGCGGTACCCTGGAAGACAGGCCCCGCGACGCCAACTCCGAAGAAGGAGGCGGGCCGGGTCACGCCCGGCGGAATCGAATGTCCAAGGCAGTCGAAGAGAAAGAACGCGTCGTCATCCGTTTCGCCGGTGACTCGGGTGACGGGATGCAGCTGACCGGCGACCGGTTCACCAACGCAACCGCCGTCCTCGGCAACGACCTGGCCACCCTGCCGGACTTCCCCGCCGAGATCCGCGCCCCCGCCGGCACCGTCCACGGCGTCTCGGCCTTCCAGATCCAGTTCGCGTCGCGCGACATCATGACGCCGGGCGACCACCCCAACGTCCTGGTCGCGATGAACCCGGCGGCGCTGAAGGCGGAGCTCTCATCGGTGGAGAAGGGCGGCATCGTCATCGTCAACGAGGATGCCTTCGTCCAGCGCAACCTCGAGAAGGCGGGGTATTCCGAGAGCCCGCTGGACGACGGGACGCTCGACGGCTACCAGGTGTACCGCGTGCCGATGACCTCGATCACGGTGCGCGCCGTCGAGGAGCTCGGTCTCACACGCAAGGAGGCCGAGCGCTCGAAGAACATGTTCGCGCTGGGGCTCGCCTCATGGATGTTCGGGCGTCCGGTCGACGTGACCCTCAACTGGCTCCACAAGAAGTTCGCCGACAAGCCGCAGGTGTTCGACGCCAATGTGGCCGCGTTCAAGGCCGGCTACAACTTCGGCGAGACCACAGAGCTGTTCGCGCACTCCTACATGGTCAAGCCGGCGCCGGCCAAGCCCGGGACGTACCGGAACATGTCCGGGGCGACGGCGCTCGCCTGGGGGCTGGTCGCCGCCAGCGACCGCGCCGGCATCCCGCTCTTCTACGCCAGCTACCCGATCACGCCGGCGTCGGAGCTCCTGCACGAGCTGTCGCGTCTCAAGAACTTCGGCGTGCGGACGCTTCAAGCCGAGGACGAGATCGCGGCGGCCAACGTCGCGCTCGGCGCGGCGTTCGCCGGTCAGCTCGGCGTCACCGGGACCAGCGGCCCGGGGATGGACCTCAAGGCCGAGACGCTCGGCCTGGCCGTCATCCTCGAGCTGCCGATGGTCGTCGTCGACGTGCAGCGCGCCGGTCCCTCGACCGGGATGCCGACGAAGACGGAGGCCGCCGACCTGCTCCTCGCGCTCTACGGCCGGCACGGCGAGTCCCCGATGCCGGTCGTCGCCCCGTACTCGCCGGGCAACTGCTTCGAGGCGGCGATCGAGGCCGTCCGGATCGCGGTGAAATACCGCACGCCCGTCATCGTGCTCTCGGACACGTTCCTCGCGAACTCCTCCGAGCCGTGGCTCATCCCGAGGGTCGAGGACCTTCCCTCGATCGACCCGAACTTCGCCACCGGGCCGAACGCCGGGCAGGAGTTCCTGCCGTACCTGCGCGACGAGAACCTGGCGCGGCCGTGGGCGATCCCCGGCACGCCGGGCCTGCGCCACCGCGTGGGCGGGCTCGAGAAGGACGAGACCGGGGCGATCAGCTACGACGCGCTCAACCACGAGCGTATGACGCACGTGCGCGCCGAGAAGGTGGAGAGGATCGCCGACGACATCCCCGAGCTGGAGGTCGACGACCCCGACGGCGGCGCGGAACTGCTCGTCCTCGGATGGGGCTCCTCGTACGGGACGATCCAGGCCGCCGCCAGGCGCGTTCGCAACCGCGGCCGGTCGGTGGCGACGGCGCATCTGTACCACCTGAACCCGTTCCCGAGGAACACCGGCGAGGTCGTGAAGCGGTATCACCACGTGCTGATCCCCGAGATGAACTCCGGGCAGCTCGCACTCCTGGTCCGCGGCCGCTTCTTGGTCGACGCCAGGAGCTACACGAAGGTGCAGGGGCAGCCGATCTTCGCCGAGGAGCTGGAGACCGAGATCATGAAGGTGATGGACGAAGCATGAGCGACAACGAGAACGGCTCGGCCTCCGGCGGAAACGTCGCCACGCTGACCAAGAAGGACTTCACCAGCGACCAGGAGGTCCGTTGGTGTCCGGGGTGCGGCGACTACGCGATCCTGTCGACGGTGCAGGCGTTCATGCCCGAGCTCGGCATCGAGCCGGACAAGACGGTGTTCGTCTCCGGCATCGGCTGCTCGGGGCGGTTCACGTATTACATGGACACCTACGGCGTGCACGGGATCCACGGGCGGGCACCGGCGATCGCGACGGGTATCGCGACGGCCAACCCGGACCTGAACGTCTGGGTCGTGACGGGCGACGGCGACGGCCTGTCGATCGGCGGGAACCACCTGATCCACGCGCTCCGGCGGAACGTCAACATCAAGATCCTGCTGTTCAACAACCAGATCTATGGCCTCACGAAGGGGCAGTACTCGCCGACGTCGGAAGAGGGCAAGGTCACGAAGTCGACACCGTTCGGCTCGGTCGACCACCCGTTCAACCCGATCGCCCTGGCGCTCGGCGCCGAGGCGACGTTCGTCGCGCGGACGCTGGACAACGATCGGCAGCATCTGTCGTCGGTCCTGCGCGCGGCCGCCGCGCACCGCGGGACGGCGTTCGTCGAGATCTATCAGAACTGCAACGTCTTCAACGACGGCGCGTTCGACCTCCTGCGCGAGAAGCCGCAGGGGATCCACAACCAGATCCGCCTCGAGGACGGCAAGCCGGTGATCTTCGACGAGGGGAGGCGGTGCGTGCGCGTCGGCGCCAACGGACGGCTCGAGGTCGCCGACACCGCGGACTCGGACCCGGCGAGCATCGTCGTCCACGACGTGCACGGCCGGCCCTCGCTGGCGTTCTCGCTCGCGAACCTGTCCCACGGGCCGCACGACCCGACGTGCGTCGGCGTGTTCCGCGAGACGGACCGGCCGGTGTACGGCGACGCGATGGAGCAGCAGATCGAGGCGGCGACCGAGCGCCTCGGGGCCGGCGACCTGGCCAAGCTCCTGCACTCGGGCGACACCTGGGTCGTCGAGCACGCGGTCTGAGCCAACGCCGTTCGCCGGGCCGCGAACCCGCGACTAATCGGAGGATCCGGTCGGGCGGAACTGCGCCATCGCGGCCTCGGTCTGCGTCTCGACCAGCCGAAGGTCGTCGACCAGCTGGGGCAGCGCCTCGAGGAGCCGGTCCACGTCCTCGAGGGTCGTCGAGCGGCCGGTGCCGACGCGGAACGACGGCGTCGCCGGCACGCCCATCGCGTCGAGGACGGGGGACGGCTCCGAGGACGTTCCCGAGCAGTTCGAGCCGACCGCCAGGCGGAAGCCGCGGTCGTCCAGCGCCATGGCCAGGATCTCGGGGTCGAGGTCCTCGACCGAGAAGCAGACGAGGTGTGGCACCCGCTGCGTCCGATGCCCGTGCACGCGCACGCCGGGGATCCCCTCGATGCCTTCGCGCAGGCGCGTCGTGAGCGACCATTGCGCGGACGCCTGATCGCCGAGGTCTTCGAGCGCCGCCTCCATCGCGGCCGCCATCGCGGCGATGCCCGGGACGTTCTCCATGCCCGAGCGCCGCTTGCGCTCGCGATCGTCGCCGCACGGGTAGGCCGCGATCGGAACGCCGCGGCGGACGAAGAGCGCGCCGACACCCGGTGGCCCGCCGAACTTGTGCGCGGAGATCGAAATCAGGTCGACCCCGAGCGCGCCCGCGTCGACCGGCAGCCGCCCCGCGGTCTGGCAGGCGTCGGTGTGGAACAAGACCCCGGCCTCGCGGCACAGCCGGGCGGCCTCCGCGATCGGCTGCAGCGTGCCGACCTCGTGGTTGGCGTGCTGCACGGACGCGAGCAGCGTGCCGGATCGGCGCACGTCGGTGGCGAACGCGTCGAGGTCCACTCGCCCGTCGGCATCGACGCCGACCAGCACCGCCTCGAACCCGTCGGTCTCGAGCGTATGCAGGACGCCGCCGACGGCCGGATGCTCGACCCGCGTCGTCACGATCCGGGTGCCGATCTCGCGGACGGGGCGGACGCCACCCCAGATCGCGAGCGCCACGGACTCCGTGCCGCCCGATGTGAACACGATCTCGTCGGGCTGTGCGCCGAGCGCCGACGCGATCGTCGCTCGCGCGTCGTCGAGGACGCGGCGGGCCGCGCGGCCGTTCGCGTGGAGCCGGAGCGGATCCCCGAACGCGTCCAGCGCGTCGACGAACGCGTGCTTGGCGCGCTCGTGCATCGGCGAGGCCGAGGCGTGATCGAGGTACGTGTCGGTCTGGATGCGTCACCTCCGCAGGACGAGCCCATGCTACGGGGCCTCGAGCGGAACGCCGTCAGTCGGTCGGCGGCCGTGCCCGCTCCCGCAGGAACACCGACCAGTACACGACGGCGCCGATGACCGCGCCCGCACCCGGCCCGATCCAGTAGATCCACCAGTCGCTCCACGTGCCGCCGGCGATCTCCGGGCCGATCGCTCGCGCCGGATTGAGCGCCGCGCCGGTGAGCGGCCAGGCGAACAGCGTCGCCGCGGCGAGGAGCAGCCCCAACGCGAGCGCTCCCGTCCCCGCGGAGCGCACGCGATCGTCGACGAACAGCGCGAACGCGACCATCGTGAGGATGAACGTCGCCACCGCCTCGATCAGGACTCCCGGGCCCGCGCCGACGCCCTCCGCGAGGAGCGGCGCGCCGAGCGCCGCCGGGCTCCACGAGGGCTGCGGCACGCCGAGTCGAAGCACGACGCCGGCGAGAACGGCGCCGACCACCTGGGCCGCCGCATACACCATCGTGCGCGGGGTCGAGAGCCGCCCGGCGACCCAGAACGCGACCGTGAGCGCGGGGTTCACGCCCCCGGCGGACAGCGGCATCGTGGCCGCGAGGGCCGCCGCGAACGCGAAGCCCGTGGCGAGCGCGACACCGACCAGCCCGCCCCCGACGGATCCGGCGACGACCACCGAGCCGGCGCCGAACAGCACGATCGTGAACGAACCGAGAAGCTCGGCCGCGGCCGCTCGTTCGAGCGGCAGGGGCGGCTCGGCGAGGCCGTCACCGGCGTGTTGACGAGGCTCGAGCATCCGGCGGCGCACGATAGCCCAGTGGCCGCATCGGGCACAAAACGCGCACGTAGCCGCTGGTACGATGCGCCGCGTGAAGGTCCTCCTGGTCTCGGCCGATCCGCGCGCGCGCGAGCTCATGCGTCTGGCGGTCGCGGGTGTCGAGCGACGGCTCGGGTCGCGTCTTTCGTTCCTCGAGGCGCCCAACGGCGAGGCCGGCGTCCGGGTGGCGTGGCGCGAGTCGCCCGACGCGATCGTCGCCGACGAGATCGCGTCGCGGATGGGTGCGTTCGCGATGGCCAAGGACCTTCGCGGCGCCGAACACCCGTACACGGGCGCGATCGTGATCTTGCTGGACCGGCGCCAGGACGTGTGGCTCGCCGAGTGGTCCGGCGCCGACGCGTGGTTCGTCAAGCCGGTCGACCCGTTCGAGCTCGCCGACCGGCTGCTGGGGCTCGTGAGCGCGAAGGAGCCCGCGTGAAGATCAAGGGCACGTGTATGCGCTGCGGACGCGATTTCCTCGCCGAGCAGGTGATCGAGAACGGGGGCCACTGCCCGTGGGACGGCAGGCCGCTGCAGCCGGACTACGCCGCCGTGCTGGTCGACTCGCTGCGGCAGGCGGAGGCGGCGGGCAACACGCTCGAGAACGCGCTCGAGAAGATCGCGGACCTCGAACCGGATCTCGTGCTCGATCAGGCATCGCTGCTGACGACGATCCGCGAGCACCTCGACCGACTGGAGCGCGAACACGGACCGCGGGCCTGACGTCCGCGCGCAGCCGAACCACCACCACGTGGA
>DATAEU010000020.1:0-9088 GCA_036257835.1 Actinomycetota bacterium
TGCAAGGACCGGGTCGACTACGTCGACTTCAAGGACGTGCCGACGCTCCGCAAGTTCGTGTCCGAGCGCGGCAAGATCCGCGCCCGTCGCGTGACTGGCAACTGCGCGCAGCACCAGCGCGACGTGGCGTCGGCCGTCAAGAACGCCCGCGAGATGGCGCTGCTACCGTATTCGACCCGATGAAGGTCATCCTGCAGAAGAGCGTCGACAAGCTCGGCCACCCCGGCGACATCGTCGAGGTGGCCGACGGCTACGCGCGCAATTACCTCGTGCCACGTGGGCTTGCCGTGAAGGCGACCCGTGGCGGGATGCGCCACATCGACAGCCTGAAGCGGGCGCACGGCGTTCGCGTATCGGCGGCCAAGACGGAGGCCGACTCGGTCGCCTCGCGCCTGGTCGGCACGCCGATCGTCGTTCACGCGCGTGCGGGCGAGGAAGGCAGGCTGTTCGGCAGCGTCACCTCGGCCGAGCTCACGGCCGAGATCGAGCGCCAGGCCGGCGTCGTCGTCGATCGACACGACGTCCATCTCGACGAGCCGATCCGCTCCGTCGGGACGCACGAGGTTCGGGTCCATCTGTTCCAGGACGTGGACCCGATCGTGTCCGTTCGGGTCGAGCCGGCCGAGTAGACCGGTCGGGGCGCGGGCGCGCACGGATCCCAGCTGCGTGCGCCCGGATCCGACCGTCGAGCGCTCGTCCGTCGTTGAAATGTCACACCTGTAATTCACACTGTTGTCACAGCGATGTCCACAGGGGACGACGCTGGTCGGAGGCGGTGTGACAAGGAATCTTCCCCCGCGAGCAGCCCCGGAGCTTTCCACACCCGTTATCCCAATGACGTGGGGAACGCCCGCGCCTAGCCTTCCGATTCCGAGCGGAAGAGGGGGGAGCTGTGGCGCGTACCGCTGACGACGTTCGTCGTCTGCGACCAGAACGGGTCCCGCCACAGAACCTCGAGGCCGAGGAGTCGGTCCTCGGCGCCATGATGCTCTCGGGCGAGGCCATCGCCGACGTCGTCGAGTTCGTCAAGCCGGACGACTTCTACAAGTCGGCCAACGCCAAGATCTTCGACACGCTTCGATCGCTCTACGCTCGTGGCGATCCGGTCGACGCCATCACGGCCGTCGAGGAGCTGCGCCGGCGCGCGATGCTGGAGGAGATCGGCGGCCATCTCTCCATCCACGAACTCGTCGAGCAGGTGCCGACGCCCGGCGCCGCCGCCAACTACGCGAAGATCGTTGCGCAGCACGCGCTCCTGCGGCGGTTGATCTCGGCGGCCGCGGACATCATCGACCTCGCGTACGCGGCGCCCGAGGATCCCGAGCAAGTCGCCGACGAAGCCGAGCAGCGGATCTACGAGGTCGCGCGGCACGACGACAAGGAGCAGATCACCTCGCTGCGCGATCTCGTCGATCAGGCGATGACCGATCTGGAGAAGATCCAGAATCGCGAGTCGGCGTTCGCCGGCGTTCCCACCGGATTCCGCGACGTCGACGCCCTGATGTCGGGGATGCAGCCCGGCAACCTGATCGTCGTCGCGGCGCGGCCCGGCGTGGGCAAGTCGTCGCTCGTCACCAACCTCGCGCGCAACGTCGCGGTCGAGGGACGTGAACCGGTCGCGATGTTTTCGCTCGAGATGTCGCGCTGGGAGATCGGCATGCGCTTGCTCTGCGCCGAGGCGCGCGTGCCCTGGGACAGCATCCGCAACAAGCGTGTCGGTGCCGACGACTGGGGCCGCATCGTGCAGGCAGCCGAGATGCTGCACGACGCGCCGCTGTCCATCGTCGACTCGGGCAACGTCACGATCGTCGACATCCGCGCCAAGGCGCGGCGCCTCTCGGCGCGGCGGCAGGGTCTCGGACTGATCATCGTCGACTACCTCCAGCTGATGTCGCACCACCGGCGAGTCGACAACCGTCAGCAGGAGATCGCCGAGATCAGCCGGAGCCTCAAGCTGCTGGCCAAGGAGCTCGAGATCCCGGTGATCGCGGTGTCCCAGCTCAACCGCGACCCCGAGCGCCGCCAGGACAAGCGGCCGCAGCTTTCCGACCTTCGCGAATCCGGCGCCATCGAGCAGGACGCCGATGTCGTCATGTTCATCCACCGTGACGACTCGGATCCAGCGAAGAAGGGCCTCGCCGATCTCATCGTCGCCAAGCACCGCAACGGCCCGACCGACAGCATCCCGCTGACGTTCCTGCCGCACCTCACGCAGTTCAAGGACTATCACCCCGGCGGCTGACGGGCCTCCGGTAGGCTGCGCGCGCCGTGGCCGACCGAAGGATCATCCACGCGATCCGCCGCCGCCTGCAGCAGCGGTTCGGGCCGCTCGCGCCGCCGCGCAGCAGCGACCCGCTCGAGGAGCTCGTCCTCACGGTTCTCTCGCAGCACACCAGTGACGTCAACGCCGCACGCGCCTTCGCGTCGTTGCGAGCGCGGCTCCCGACGTGGGAGGCGGTCGCGCGCGCGCGGCCGGCGACCATCGCCGACGCCATCCGCTCGGGCGGGCTCGCGAACGTCAAGGCGCCGCGGATCCGATCGATCCTTCGCGAGATCCACGATCGCGAGGGGCGGTACGACCTGTCGTTCCTTCGCGAGATGTCGGATGGGGAGGCCGCCCGGTACCTCTCGTCGCTGAACGGCGTCGGCCCGAAGACGGCGGCGATCGTCCTGGCGTTCTCACTCGGCCGGAACGCGCTCGCCGTCGACACGCACGTCCATCGCGTCGCTCGGCGCCTCGGACTGATCCCGCCGAACGTGTCGGCCGAGCGTGCGCACGTGCTTCTCGAAGAGCTCGTGCCACCCGAGCTCCGGGTTCCGATGCACGTGGGCCTGATCCGTCTCGGCCGCGAGGTCTGCAAGGCGGCGCGTCCCCGATGCGAGGTGTGCCCGCTGAACGACGTGTGCCCGACGGGCAGAGCCAACCTCGGGCTCGGCGAACCGACGAGGCGCACCCGGTCCCAGGGTGCCGCTCGGCCACGCCAGGGCTGACCGCGCCGGAGCCGTCCGGTATCCTCGCCTCGTGGCTCTGCGAGACGAAGCGCGCTGGCGCCTGGAGGTCCTCAGGCAGACCGGTTAGGCCGCTGCTTCCCGATCCGGCGTCAGGGGAAGCAGCGGGACCTCCGACGCGTGTCCAGGGCCCGTGCGAAACGGGCCGCGGCCGCTCGAGCTCCCGCCGATCGTCGAGGAGGTTCGAGCCGTGCCGATGCCACACCAGGTCCAGATGCGTCTCATCAAGCGCCGTCTCGTCGGCAAGGACGGGAGCGCGCGCATCAAGGAGCTCCGGCAGGTCCTGACCGAGCTGCCCGACTACAAGAACGGGCCGTATGCCGACATCCGCAAATGGGTGCTCGCGGAGATCGATCAGACCCGCGGCCGATCGAAGGTGGTGCACCGCGACTCGATCGCCGTGCGCCGCGAGGGTGTGTCGCAGATCGCGCTCGTGGGACCGCCCAACGTCGGGAAGTCCTCGCTGCTGCAGGCGCTCTCGAGGATCCAGATCAAGACCGGCGACTACGCGTTCACGACGCTCCGCCCCGTGCCGGCGCTCACGCTCATCAAGGGCGTGCCGGTACAGCTCGTGGAGATCCCCGGGCTGCTCGGCGGCGCGACCGCGGACCGCGGTGGCGGTCGAGCGCTCCTCGGCGTCCTGCGCGGCGCCGACGGCATCGTGTATTGCCACGACGCGAACGCCTCCGTCGGGCCGCTCCTCCAGGTCCGGCGCGAGGTGGCGGACGCCGGCATCGACGTGCCGTCGATCCTCGCCGTGACGAAGGCCGACGAGGCCGATCCAGGTGCGCTCGAGCGGGTGCGGTCGGTCGTTCCGGGCGTTGACGTCTTCGCGGTGTCGGTGCTCGACGACGGCACCCTCGAGGCCTTCCGAGAAGCGGTCTGGCGGCTGACGGGCCTCGTCCGGGTCTTCACCCGGAAGCCGGGATCGGAGGCTCGCGATCCGATGGCGCTGGACCCGGGCGCGACGGTCGCGGACGTCGCCGCCGAGCTTCACAACGACCTTCGCACCGAGTGCCGGGGTGCCCGGATCTGGGGCCCCTCGGCGAAGTTCGACGGTCAGCTGGTGGGACGCGACCACGTCGTCGAGGAGGACGACGTCATCGAGGTCATCGTGTGACGGGAGGTGTCACATCCGAGCGGGCGAGGGGAATCGAACCCCCGTTTCAAGCTTGGGAAGCTTGCGTTCTACCATTGAACCACGCCCGCATGTGGTTCCCCTTCCTGGCCCGTTCCTGACCGCCGCGGCGGCCGGCCGACAGTGTAGCGAGGGTCTCGGCCGACGCGCGACCTGCTAGCGTTCCTCGCCTTATGGCGGACGCCGACCTCTGGCCGTCGCTGCTCTCCCGCATCGCAGGCGGCGGTTCCCTGTCGGTCGAGGAGGCCGAGGGCGCGGTCATCACGATGATGCGCGAAGAGGTCACGCCCGCGCAGGTCGCCGGCTTCCTGATGGCGCTCCGCACCAAGGGCGAGACCGTGGACGAACTCGAGGGGTTCGCCCGCGCGATGCTCGACAAGGCGCGCCCAGTCGATACGAGCGTTCCCGTCATCGACACGTGCGGGACCGGCGGCGACCGGTCGGGGACGTTCAACATCTCGACGATGGCGGCGATCGTGACGGCCGCATGTGGTGTTCCCGTCGCCAAGCACGGGAACCGAGCGGCGTCCTCGCAGTGCGGCTCGGCCGATCTGCTCGAGGCGCTCGGTGTGCGGATCGACCTCGACCCGGACGGTGTCGCTCGATGCCTGGACGAAGCGGGCATCGCGTTCATGTTCGCGCCGATGTTCCATCCGGCGACGGCGTACGTCGTTGGGATCCGGCGCGAGCTCCGGGTGCCGACGCTCTTCAATTTCCTCGGACCGCTCACGAACCCGGCCCGACCGTGGGCGCAGGTCGTCGGCGTCTCGGATCGGCGGATGCTGCCGCTCGTCGCCCAGGTGCTCGCCCGTCGCCGCGCTCGCGCGATGGTGTTCCGCGGCGAGGACGGACTCGACGAGTTGACGACCGCCGCGCCGTCGACCGTGCACGAGGCGCGCGACGGCGATGTGGACGAGCGCATGCTCGATCCGTCGGACCTCGGCCTGGCCAAGGCGACCGTCGACGATCTGCGCGGCGGCGACGTCGACACCAACGCCGCGATCGCCCGCGAGATCCTCGCCGGCGCACTGGGGCCGCGTCGGGACGTCGTTCTGTTGAACGCCGCCGCCGCACTTGACGTCGCGGGGTCGGCCGATTCGCTCGAGGACGGCATCGCGCTTGCGGCCGCCGCGATCGACGCCGGCCGCGCCTCCGCCGTGCTCGAGCGATGGAGAGCGGTGTCGCAGGCCGTCGCCCCGACGACGGGGTAGCATCCCGCCGCGATGATCCTGTCCGATCGCACGATCCGCGAGGAGCTCGAGGCCGGCCGCATCCAGATCGATCCGTTCGATCCGGCGTGTATCCAGCCGTCGTCCGTTGACCTGCACGTCGATTCGCAGTTCCGGGTCTTCGCGAACTCCCGCTACCCGTACATCGACGTGAAGACCGCGATGCCAGATCTCACCGAGCTCGTCGAGGTTGCCGAGGGCGAGCCGTTCATCCTGCATCCGGGCGAGTTCGTCCTCGGGTCGACGCGCGAGCGTGTCCGCATCCCGGAGGACATGGTGGCTCGGCTCGAGGGCAAGTCGTCGCTCGGGCGGCTCGGACTGCTGATCCACTCGACGGCGGGCTACGTCGACCCCGGGTGGGACGGGTTCCTCACGCTCGAGCTGTCGAACGTCGCGAACCTGCCGATCACGATCTACCCGGAGATGAAGATCGGCCAGATCTCGTTCTTCCGCCTGAGCACGGCCGCCGAGAAGCCGTACGGGTCGAAGGGTACGGGCAGCAAGTACCAGGGGCAGCGTGGGCCCACCGCAAGCCGATTCTTCGAGGAGTTCTCGAAGGGTTAGCTGTACTCCGCGGGTCGTTCGCTGCCGCGGCTGTCGAGGTTCGTCTCCAGCGCGGAGCGTGCAGCGGCGGCGACGTCGGGAACCGGGTCGTCGACCAGTCGGCGGACTGCGTCGGCGGCGCTCGGATCACCGAGCTCGCCCAGCAGCTGCGTCGCGCGCAGGCGGACCCGCTCGTCGGGGTCGGAGAGCGACCGCATCAGCGCGTCGACGGCCAACGGTCCGGCGATCGCGCCGAGCGCCTCGATCGCGCGAAGGCGTCGCTCCGGCTCGAGCGAGTCCATCCGGTCGAGGAACTTCTCGATCCCGATGATCTGCTCGAGCAGAGGCCCGACCGTGGGACGGATCTCGGCGCTGCCCTGGATCAGCACGTCGATCAGGAGCTCGACGGACGTGGGGCCGATCCGTCGGAGGAGGTCCGCGGCGCTGTCCCTCAGCGAAGGCACGGCGAGGACGCCGGCGAGACGCTTCGCTACCGCGGGCGAGCTCCATTCGGTGAGCACGTGGCTCGTCGTCTCACGGACGCGGTCATCCGGGTCCTTCAACGCCGCCACGAGGAAGGCGAGGACGCCCTCGTCATCGATCACACCCAACGCGCGCACCGCGCCGACGCGGACGTCGGCGTCGGGGTCGGCCAGCGTCTTGCCGAGCGCGGCGACGGCGGACCGGTCGCGAAGGCGGCCGAGCGCGGCGACGGCCGCGCGGCGCACGTCGGGGACGGGGTCGCCGAGCGCGCCGATCGCGGACTCGACGGCGGCCTGGCTCGCACCCCAGCCGGTCATTTCGACCGCGAGCTTCCGCTCCTCCTGGTCGGGTGAGTACAGGTACTCGAGCGCGATCTCGAGGACCTGGTTGGGGTTGATCCGCACGAAGGCATTCAGAAGCTCGTCGCGCTGCTCGACCCGGCACCGCCGAAGCGCGGACCACGCGAGCGCGGGCTCGCTGCTCGACACGCCGGCCAGCCGGTCGATGGCGGCGAGGCGCACGCGCTCGTCGAGATCGGTGAGCGCCTGCGCGAGCACCGCCCCGACCTCGGACGCCGGTGAGGACGGCATCGACTCGACGGCCGTCGCTCGGACGTGCGGATCCTGATCGCCGAGCGCTCGAACGATGTCCGCGAGCGCGCCGTCGGTCTTCGAGATCGTCCGAACCGCCGCTGCGCGAACCTCGGGCGACGCGTCGCTCGCCAGCAGGCCGGCGACGGCTTCGATCGAAGCCGGGTCGTCGGCCTCGCCCGCGATGTCAATCACGGCGACGCGGACCTCGACGGCGGCGTCGGCGAGGAGGGTGCGGAGGTCGGGCAGGATTCGCCGTCCCGACGCCTCCCACACGAGGCGGACGGCGTCGGCCCGCTTGTCGGACGGAACGACCGAGAGAAAGCCGGCGAGCTGCGAGGGGTTGGGGAACTCGGCGAGCGCCTCGATCACCGGACGGCGACGCTCCGACGGCAGCGACGCGCCGCGCGTGAGTAGCTCGACCCCGATCTCGTTCAGGTCGAGAACGGCCGCGAGCGAGGCCACGGTCGCAACGGACTCGGCGTCCCCCTGGGCGAGACGTTCGCGGCCCCAGGCGACGACGTCGGAACGATCGACCTCGGCAAGTGTCGTCAGGGCACGCTCGACGTGCTCCGGATCCGGGTTGCGAAGGTCTTCGGCCAGGGCGCCGATGTCGGGCGGTCCGGCGGCCCGCACCGCCTCGCTCTCCATCCGCGCGATCTCGTCGGCGGCGGCGAGACCCGCCTGACGAACCTCCTCGAGCGGGTCGCCCGCGCGCTGGGTGAGGGCGTGCAGGACCGCGTGTGAACGATCGCCCGCGAGAAGACGAACGGCGCCGAGACGTCGCGCGTCCGGAAGGATCAGGCCTTCGATCAAGAGGGTCGTGCCGATCGAGGCCGCGATCTCCGAGAACGCGGCGCGCTCGTCGTCGTCCACGGACGGCTTCAGCCGGGCGACCGCGAGGAGCAGCGGATCGAGCGCCTCCGCCGTGAGCTGCGCCTCGCCCAGGATCTTGGGCAGCAGCTCCAGCACCGTCCGATGCGTCTCGGGGGAGTGGCGCGCGTCGATCAGCGGCGCCAGCGTCGGCAGGTCGCGGATGCCGCGCGTGGCCGCCGCGCGGACCGCGGCAGCGCGGACCTCGTCGGCGGGGTCCTGGAGGGCCTGTCGAACGACGGCGTCGTCGAGCCGGGTCGGGGTCCGGGACAGCGTCTCGACCGCCATGCGGCGGATCTCGGCATCGGGGTCGAGGATGAGCGCCGCGACGGTGTCGAGCTCGGCGGCCGTCGGTTCGCGCTCCTCGAGCGCGACGAGCGCCGTCTTCCGCTCTGCCGGATCGCGTGAGGTGAGCGACGGCCCTCCCGGCTGCGGTTCGGCTTCCGGCTCCGGCTCCCGTTGCGGGTCTGGCTCCAGCGTTGCCTCGGCCTTCGGGGTTGCATCGGGCGCTCGCGTTGCCTCGGGCTCGATCTCGACCTCGCCGGTCGGTTCGGCTGGCGCCTCCCTTTCGGACTCATACGAACCGACGTCGAGCCTCGGCCCGAAGGCGTCCTCGACGTCCGGGGCGGCGACCCCGGTGACCGCGTCGGAAGGAGCGTCCCTCTCGATGAGGCCTTGGGGTGGCCGTGTCGCCGCGACACGGGCGACGTCGGCCTCCTCGTCGCGAGCGGTTCCGGCGCTTGCCGCGGCTTCGGGTGAGCTCTCGGCCGCAGCCTCGATCCCGACGTCGTCGGCGGATGCTCCGGCATCCTCGATCCGGGCGGCCTCGGCCGTCTCTTCTGCCGGGCCACCCGCGGCGTCGCCCGCATCGAGCGACGGCATCTCCGGCGGGATGAACTCGGGCATCGACGGTCGGGCCGCGAAGGTGGAATCGGCCTCGTCGGTTTCCGGTCTCCCTTGGGCATCGTCGACCTGCGCGTCTGGCTCGACGGCGGGGGACAGAGCATCCTCGGCCTGCTTCCGGGCCTCGATCGTCGGGATCTTGAGCGCCTCGGAACCTCCGGGCGCGGCGTCCTCGGATGCCTTTTCCTGGGTTGGACGGTCGAGCGGCGAGAGTTGGAGGCGCTCGAGCGGACGGAGAACCCTCGCCCATGGCGATGTGTTGTGCTGCGGCGGTTCCGACCGCGCTGTATCCCCGTCGGCGTCGAGCTCCGAAGCGGCTG
>DATAEU010000085.1:0-20646 GCA_036257835.1 Actinomycetota bacterium
ATGATCGTCACCTTGACCCGCGAACCCGCCCTCAGGAACCGCTCGACGTGGCCCTTCTTCGTGGCGTAGTCGTGCGGATCGATCTTGGGGCGGAACTTGATCTCCTTGACGTCGATCCGGGCCTGCTTCTTGCGGGCCTCCTTCTGACGGATGTCGCGCTCGTACTTGAACTTGCCGTAGTCCATGATGCGCGCGACGGGTGGGCTCGCCTGCGGCGCCACCTCCACCAGATCGAGGTCCAGCTCCCGGGCCTGCCGGAGCGCGTCCTGGGTCGAGACGATCCCGATCTGCGATCCGTCGGGGCCGACCAGGCGAACCTGGGGAGACCGGATCCTGTCGTTTATCCGCGGATCAGCCGAGACCCCGCATCACCTCCTACAAACGAAGCGCACCGGACCGTCGGCCGGTGCGCGAGAACAACGGAAGAGACTCACGACGCTATGGCTGCGCTGCTTGAGCGTCCGTGACCACGCTCGGCAGAGTATAGGCGCAGGGTACGGGCGGTGTCGACGCCGGCGAGCCGTCGCGGACGCCCAGCCGCAGGCTCACCAGTCCGGCTCGAGCTGCCGGCCGTAGTCGTCCTGCAGGCGCAGGGTGTCGTCCTCGGTCGTGTAGCCGTAGGCGATCTCGAGCACGCGCCCCCGGGCCTGTCCGCCGTTGGCGATGCGATGGGTGGTCTCCGCGGCGACCATGAACTCGTCGCCGGGCGCCGCCTCGACCGTCCGGTTCCCGATCTGGACCGTGAGGCCCGGGTCGAGCACCACCCACATCTCATCGCGCATCTGGTGGTAGTGCACGCTGGTCTCCTGCCCGGGCTCGACGGTGATGACCCGTACCGAGGACGGCTGGTTGAGGGCGTACGTGACGACCTTGCCCCACGGCTTGTCGACGATCACCGCTCCTCCTTCGGCAGCTGCTCGAGGACCGACGCCATCTCCATCCCCGCCATCGCGGCATCCCACCCCTTGTTCCCGTGGGCGCCACCCGCCCGGTCCATCGCCTGCTCCCAGGTGTCCGTCGTGAGGACACCGAAGACGACCGGCACGCCGGTGTCCTCGCCCGCGACGCGGATGCCCTCGGCGGCCTGCGCGGCGACGTGGTCGAAGTGCGGGGTCTCTCCGCGGATCACGGCGCCGAGGCACACCACCGCGTCGAAGCCGTGCGCCGCAGCGAGCCTCCGGGCGACGAGCGGCAGTTCGAACGCACCGGGCACCCAGACGATCTCGAGGTCTTCGTCGGCGATGCCGTGTCGCCGGAGGCACGCGGTCGCGCCGTCGACGAGCTTGGTCACGACGAGCTCGTTGAACCGGGACGCGACGATCGCGAACCGCCGTCCGCGAGCGCCCGGCGCGCCGCGCAGCACGGTCACGATCGCTCGGCCGCGGGGCGAACCGGTGCCGAGGATGCCGGCTCGACGTCGAGGTGCTCGAGCAGGTGCCCCATCTTCTCGCGCTTGGTCCGCAGGTACCCGATGTTCTCGTCACGCGGGAGGACCTCGAGCGGCACGCGGTCGACGATCTCGAGCCCGTAGCCCTCGAGCCCCGCGCGCTTCGCGGGGTTGTTGGTCAGCAGCCGCATCGAGCGCACCCCGAGGTCGGCAAGGATCTGCGCGCCGATCCCGTAGTCCCGCGGATCCGCGGCGAAGCCCAGCTCCTCGTTGGCCTCGACCGTGTCCAGGCCGTGCACCTCCTGGAGGCGGTACGCCCGGAGCTTGTGCGTGAGCCCGATCGCGCGCCCCTCGTGACCACGTAGGTACAGGACCACGCCGCGCCCCTCGGCCGAGACGCGCGCGAGCGCCGACTCCAGCTGGTCGCCACAGTCACATCGGAGCGAACCGAACACGTCGCCGGTCAGGCACTCGGAGTGCACGCGGACGAGGAGGTCGCCGCCATCCCCGATCTCGCCCATGACGAGCGCGACGTGCGTCATCCCATCGAGCGCGCTCTGGTACGCCACGGTGTGGAACTCGCCGTACGGCGTGGGAATCGTCGCATCGGCGACACGGCGGACGAGCTTTTCGGTCCGGCGCCGGTACTCGATCAGGTCGGCGATGGAGATGAGTTTGAGGCCGTGCTCGCGCGCGACACGGACGAGCTCGGGCAGGCGCGCCATCGAGCCGTCGGGATGCAGCACCTCGCACAGCACGCCCGCCGGGTAGAGGCCGGCGAGACGCGCGAGATCGACCGTCGCCTCGGTGTGACCGGCGCGGCGGAGCACGCCGCCCTCCTGGGCGCGCAGCGGAAAAACGTGGCCCGGCATCCGGATGTCCGCCGGCTCGAGCCTCAGGTCGGCGACGGCGCGCACGGTGGCGGCACGGTCGAACGCGCTGGTCCCCGTCGTCGTTCGCCCCTGGATGTCGATCGACACGGCGAACGCCGTCCCGTGGCTCTCGTTGTTCTTCGAGACCATGAGGGGTACGTGCAGCTCGTCGAGACGCTCCGCCGTGGTGGGCAGGCAGACGATGCCGCGGCCGTGCGTGACCATGAAATTGACCGCCTCGGGCGTCGCCATCTCGGCGGCCATCACGAAGTCGCCCTCGTTCTCCCGATCGGCGTCGTCGACCACGATCAGCATCTTGCCGGCGGCGACGTCCGCGATCGCCTCCTCGATCGTCGCGAACACCGACCGGTCCACGCGCCCGCTCCCACTCCCGCGTTCGCGCTCGCCTGTGCCGGCTCCCGGCCCTCGCTCTTCCGTCCGGCTCACCTGCGCGCCCCTTCCAGCAGTCGCTCCACGTACTTCGCGATCACATCAACCTCCAGATTCACGGGGTCGCCCGCACGGACCGACCCGAACGTCGTGACGGCGAGGGTGTGCGGGATCAGCGCCACCGAGAAGGTGTCGGCGTCGAGCGCGGCGACGGTCAGGCTCACGCCGTCGACCGTCATCGACCCTTTCTCGACCAGATAGCGGCGGAGCTCCTCCGGCACGTACATGGTGAGCCATGCGCCTCCCTCGGCGTCACCGCGCATCGTGACGACGCGGCCCACGCCGTCGACATGGCCCTGCACGAGGTGGCCGCCGAATCGCGTCGAGAGCGTTGCCGCCCGTTCGAGGTTCACCGCGTCACCCAGCGCGAGCCGCCCGAGCGCGGAGCGCCGCAGCGTCTCCTCGGACAGGTCGAACGCCAGCGACGTTCCGTCGTCCTGCACGACGGTCAGACAGACGCCGTTCACGGCGACCGACGCGCCGGGCCCGGCGTCTTCGCGCACGGTCGAGCACGCGACGCGGAGGCGCGAGCCGTCCAGCGACGCCACGCGGCCGAGCTCCTCAACGATCCCGGTGAACATCGGCCTCCACCCGCAGGTCGTCTCCCACCAGGTCGAACGATCGAATGCGCAGTGCGAGGGCGTTGGCGATCGGCGCGAAGCCGCGCCCCCCGAGGACGGGCGGAGCGTCGGCGCCGCCGATGAGCTTGGGGGCGAGGTACACGACCACCGTGTCGACGGCGCCGTCGGCGAACGCCGACCACGCGAGCGTCGGGCCCCATTCCAAGAGCACCGATTGCACGTCCCGCTTGCCGAGGTGCCGAATGAGCGCGTCGAACGGGACGAGTCCGCCGTCGGCCTCGAACGCCACGACCTCGGCGCCCGCGTCGCGCCACTCCTCGCCCCTCCGCACCGGCGCTGTGTCGGTCGTCGCGACGAACGTCGGGGCGGCGTCGTCGAACAGATCGCCCGTCGCCGGAACGCGGCCGCGCGCGTCGACGAGGACCCGTAGCGGAGGCCGGCCCGTGTACGAGGGATCGCGAACCGTGAGGGAGGGGTCGTCGGCGAGCGCGGTCCCCGCGCCGACGACGATGGCGTCCACCGAGCCGCGGAGACGGTGGACGTCCCGGCGGGCGGCCTCCCCCGTGACCCACCGCGCGGTGCCGTCCCGTGCCGCGACCTTGCCGTCGAGCGACGAGGCCATCTTCCACGTGACGAACGGAACCCCCGTTCGGACGTGCTTGGCATACGCGCGGTTGAGCGCCTCGGCCTCGACGCGCAGGACGCCCGTCGACACCTCGACGCCACCCTCCGACAGTCGCGCGAGACCGCGGCCGTCGACGACGGGGTTCGGGTCGAGCATCGCCGACACGACGCGCGCCACCCCCGCCTCGAGGATGGCTTGGGTGCACGGCCCCGTGCGTCCGAAGTGGTCGCACGGCTCGAGGGTCGAGTACAGGACGGCGCCACGGGCGCGGTCCCCCGCCTGCGCGAGCGCCTCGATCTCGGCGTGCGCGGTCCCCGGACCCCTGTGGAAGCCCTCGCCGATCACCGTCCCGTCGGCGATCACGACCGACCCGACGAGCGGATTGGGCGAGACGAGTCCTCGTCCCCGCTCCGCGAGCCGAAGGGCCCGCTCCATGTGCGCGCGATCGTCCACGGTCGTTCTCCACCGGGACGGCGTGCTGGGAAGGGCAGGAGGCGGCCCGGCGTACGCCGGACCGACGCCGCCCGTCCTCTCCCATCCCGACTCTCACGGTCGGTCCCGGAGTTGCACCGGGTCCACCCCCGCGTGGCTCGCGAGGGGTCGCGGACTGTCACCGCCGGTGGGGATTTGCACCCCGCCCCGAAGACAGGCTTGTCAGGGGGAGTATAGGCCCGAACGGCAAATCGAGAGACCGGCCCGCACCGGAGGTCGAGGACGCGAAGCGGGCGGCGGAGTGGGTCAGAAGCCGCGGCGGTCGACCGCGTACGACGAGCCGGCATCGCGCTTGGCGAACTGCTTCATCTCGGTCGCCACCGCGACCGCCTCGCCGTAGTGAGCGAACGCGCGCTTGGCGGTCGTCGCCACGCCGACCGAGACGCTGACGAGCGGGACCTTCTGCATCACGCCCTTGCGGTCCTCGACCTCGACGAAACCGTGGTCGAGGTCCTCCTGCTCGTAGAACGCCGGGATCCGTTCATCGAACCGCTCGACGATGCGTTGCGCCGCCTCCTCGGCGACATCCGGCGGCAGGATCGCGACGAAGTCGTCGCCGCCTACGTGGCCGACGAAGCTGTCCGTCCCGCCGAACTCGACGACGGCGTCCTGCACGATCATCGCGGTCGTCTTGATGAGCTGGTCGCCGCGGACAAACCCCTTCTGATCGTTGTAGGCCTTGAAGTTGTCGAGGTCGGTGTACAGGACCGCGAACGGGCGGCCCTCTTTCACCATCCGCTCGATCTCCTCCTGGATCCGGATGTTGCCCGGCAGGCCGGTAAGCGGCGAGAGGTTCCGCATCTCCTTTGCCCGTCGCAGCGTGCCCTTGACGCGCGCGAGCAGCTCGATCGGGTCGAACGGCTTGATGATGTAGTCGTCGGCGCCCGCGGTGAGCCCGAGCACCTTGTCGGTCGAGAGCGCTTTGGCGGTCAGCATGATGATCGAGGTGTTGGCGGTCTGCGGATTTCGGCGCAGGCGCTGCGCCACCTCGAACCCGTCGATCCGGGGCATCATCACGTCGAGCAGCACGAGGTCGGGCCGGATCTCCTGCGCCCGCTCGAGCGCCTCCTCACCGTCCGAGGCGACCGTCACCTCGTAGCCGGCGGAACGGAGGTTCACCTCGACGAACCGCGCGATGTCCGGATCGTCGTCGACGACGAGGATCGTCTCCGGCATCACGCACCCCCCTCGGCGATGGCCTTGAGGTCTCGTGCCGCGGCCATGTCGGGCGCCCGGAAGATGGCCGAGGCCGCGACCAGGACCGACGCGCCCGCGTTCACGCATCGCTTGGCGTTGTCGAGCGTCACGCCGCCGTCGATCTCGAGCTCGGCCGGCAGGCCTCGCCGGTCGATCTCGGAGCGGACCGCCTCGAGCCTCGGGAACACACCCGGGTCGAGCAACCTCCCCGACCACCCCGGCTCGATGCTCATCAGCATGACGTCGTCGAGATCGTCCAGAAACGGGAAGACGGCCTCGACCGGCGTCTCCATGTGCATCGTGACACCGACCCCCATCCCCACCCCGCGAGCCTTCCGGATGACCGGCGCGGGGTCCGCCACGGCTTCCACGTGGAAGCTCACCATGTCCAACCCGGCCTCCGCGAGATCCTCGAACAGGCCCTCCGGCACCTCCACCATCAGGTGCCCGTGCAGGATCCGGTCGGTGTGCGGTCGAAGCGATGCGACGACCACGGCGCCGATCGTGAGCGGCGGCACGAAGTGGGCGTCCATGACGTCCACATGGATGACGTCGGCATATCGGTCGACGACCTTTACCTGATCGGCCAGGCAGGCGTAGTCCGCCGAGAGGATGGACGCCGACAACTTCCCCACGCGGGCCATCCTACCGGCGTGCGTCGGGTGCCTTTCGGAAGGCGGCCACGAACATCCCGTCGCATCCGTGCCGCTGCGGCCACAGGCGGATCCGCTCGGCGCGGCCGTCGGGGCCCTCGGCTGCCTCGGGCTCGAGCTCCGGCCGGTGGCGAACCAGTGCATCGCAGACGGCAACGGTCTCGGCACGCGGGAACGTGCAGACCGAGTACACAAGCCGGCCATCGGGTCGAAGCAGGTCAGCGGCCGCCTCGGCGATCGCGACCTGCAGGCGGGCGAGGACCGCGAGGCGGTCGCGCGACACGCGCCAGAGGAGCTCCGGGCGCCGGCGCGCCGAGCCGATCCCCGAGCACGGGGCGTCGACCAGCACCTTGTCGAACCCGCCGCGAACCGCCGGGCGACGGGCGTCCTGCGCGACGACGGTCGCCTCGAGACCCAGGCGCCGGAGCTGTTCGAGGACCAACCGGGCGCGCCGAGCCGAGGCGTCGGCCGACACCAGCCGTCCTTCGGGGCGCACGCGGCAGGCGATGTCGCCGGACTTCCCGCCGGGGCCCGCGCAGGCGTCGAGGACACGCTCGGCGGGTCGCGGATCGAGGACGTCGACCACGAAGGCGGACGCCGAGTCCTGGATCGCGAACGCGCCCTCGCGGAAGCCCGGCAGCTCGGCCGGGGCCGACGCGTTCTCGAGCAGGAACGAGCTCGCGTGGAGCTGGCTCTGTCGCGGTTCGCGTCCGGCCGCACGGAGCGCGGCCGTCACCTCGGCCACGCTCGCGACGCACGGGTTGACGCGGATCGCGAGCGGCGCGGGTTCGGCGAGCGCGGCGGCGGCGCGTTCGGCCTCGTCCCCTATTAGTGCCCGGAGCTCACGCACCGCCCACGTCGAGAGCCCGGTGCGGATCGACACGTCCTCGTCGGTCCGCCCGTCGACGGCCGGCGCTCCTCCTCGCTCGATCCGGCGGAGCACGGCGTTCACGAAGCCGCGTTGGCGGCCGGATGCGAGATCCACCGTCTCGGACACCGCGGCGTACGAGGGGATGCGCGTGTACAGCACCTGGTATGCGCCGAGCCGGAGGATCGCGAGCGCCTCGGCCGGTGTCGCGTCGAGCCCTCGGGACAGGTGCGGCCGGATCGCGTGATCGAGCGCCAGTCGGCGCCGGAGCGTGCCGTACGTCAGCTCGGCGGCGAGGGCGCGGTCCTCGCGCGACAGCCCGGATCGATGCAGCGCCGCCGGGAGGACAAGGTTCGAGTAGGCCCCCTCCTCGATCACGCGCCGCGTTGCCTCCAGCGCGACGGTCCGGGCGGACGGACTCATCCGAGCCGCTCGCCGAGGACCGGCCGGAATCCGTTCACGAACGCGCGCGCGAGCATCCGCGAACGACCGGCGGGACCGACGTCCAGGACCCGGACACCGCCGTCGCCGGCGCCGATCGTGAACGCGTCGAGGTCGACCGCGACGATCTCGCCCGCTCGTCCCGATGTGTCGACCGCTTCCGCGCGGAAGACCTTGAGGGGCGCGTCTCGGAACCTCGTCGTCGCACCCGGCTCGGGGGCGAGCGCGCGCACCCTGTTAACGACGCTTGACGCGGGCGACATCCAGTCGAGGACGCGGTCCTCGGCGGCGATCTTCGGCGCGTACGTCGCCTGGCCGTCGTCCTGCGGCGTCCGCGTCGCCGTTCCCGTCGCCAGCGCGTCGAGCGTCTCGACGAGCGCGGCGCCGCCGATCCGCGCGAGGCGCCCCCCCAGCGAACCTGCGTCGTCGTCGGGTCCGATCGCCTCCCGCACCTGCACGAGGACGTCGCCGGTGTCGAGACCCTCGTCCATCGCGATCGTCGAGACGCCGGTCTCCGACAGGCCGAGCAACAACGCGGTCTGCACGGGGCTCGCCCCGCGCAGCGTCGGCAGGAGGGAGAAATGGAGATTCACCGCGCCGGTCGACGGAACCGCGAGCACCGACGGCGGAAGGATCTCGCCGTACGCGACGACGGCGAGCACCTCGAGCCGCGCGGCCCTGAGTGCGTCGAACCCACGTCCCGCGCGAACCGTCTCGACCTCGGCGAGCGGCAGGTCGAGCCGGGTGGCGGCGTCCGCTACGGCGGTCGGCACCGCGGGTCCGCCGCGCCGACCCGGCCTCGGGGCGCGGGTCACAACGAGCGCCACCTGGTGCCGCGATGACGCGAGCGCCTCGAGCGGCGGAACCGACCACTCGTCGTTGCCGAGATACGCCACCCGCAGCGGACGAGGACCGCTCATCGCCGGCGGCATCGCGCGCGATCGCTGGCGCCCGTCACGCCGGGCGGCTGCCCTCCTGCGCGCGGCGGAGCTCGTGCTCGCGGAGCTGTCGCATCACCTCGCGGCGGCCGTCGTCGTCGAGGCGGTCGATGTACAGCGTGCCGTTGGTGTGATCCGTCTCGTGCTGGAAGATCCGCGCGAGCAGGCCCTCGCCCACCAGCTCGAGCGGCAGCCCGTCCCGGTCGAGCCCGTGGATGCGCACGCGCACCGCGCGCGACGTCGGGTGGAACGGGCCTGGGATCGACAGGCAACCTTCCTCGTGCTCCTCGGAGCCCGTGGGGTCGGACAGCTCGGGATTCGCGATGAACCCGTGGTGCCCGTCCCCGTCGTCGTAGACGAAGAAGCGTGAGGAGATGCCGACCTGTTGAGCGGCCAGGCCCACTCCCGGCGCGTCGTACATGGTCTCCAACATGTCGTCGATCAGTCGCCGGAGCGAGTCGTCGAACCGCTCGACGTCGCGACCCGGCTCGCGAAGGACCGGGTCGCCGAGCGTTCGGATCGGCAGCAGGGACATGTCGGACTCCCGTACCTCACAGGTGGGGCTCGGCCTCGACGCGGGTCACGACGCCGCGCACGGCCAACTCCCGCATCGCGCGCCCGAACGCCGGAACGTCCCCGTCGCCGAGCGCGAGCAAGCATAGCGTCTCGTCCCCGACACCCGTGACCAGCAACGTTCGGTGGGGAAACGCCTCGAGCGTCGCGGCGAGCGCCGCCGATCCGGCGACCCGGAAGACGGCTCCGCCGGCCGGGAACCCGGCGTCGGCCCGCCGCCTGAGCTCGGCGCGGTGGAAGCGTGCGGGGTTGCCCGTCACGAGGGCCTGCACAGCCGCGTCGTTCGGCGAGCGGGTCTGCACGATGACTCGCCCCGACGGGGACGCCCACGACGCCGCCTCCATCCACGTGGCGAGCGCCCGCTCGCGCGCGGACAGTCCCGGCCGGCGGGCGGCCAGATCCGCGTCGAGCACCGCGACGAGGTCGAGGCCGAGCGCCGCCGGTCCGAACTCCTTCACCGCCTCCACACCGCCGACGAGGATCTCGGCCTCGCCGACCGGGTGCGATTGCGTTGCGGCGGCGACGCGACGAACGGCGACGTCCGTCAGTCGCGACACCCACGCCTCGACCCGTTCGGCGCCGCCGGGTGCGATGCCGAACCGCGTCGACCCACACGACGCACACCGACCCTCGGCGCCGCACACAACGCACCGAACGACACCCCCTTCGGCCCGCAACGTCCCGCCGCACGCGGCGCAGGACGCGGGCTCTCCGCAGTTCCGGCACACACGCGCGATCCCCGCGCCGGGCAACGGCGAGTAGACGAACGCGCGCGACGCCGAGCGCAGCAGCGAGACCAGCCGTGGGGCGCGTCCCTCGGGACCCGGCTTGACGACCTCGACCGGCGGCCACCACCGGCGTGCAGGGGCGACGTCGACGGCGTCCGTCGCGGCCGCCTCCGCGGACGGGAAGGTCGCGGACATCACACACACCGCGTCGCGCAGGCGGGCGCGAGCGATCGCGACATCGCGGACGTGGAAGTACGGCGACCGTTCCTCGCGATGCCCGGCGTGACTCTCGCGCGAGACGTACACGAGTCCCAGCTCGGCAACGGGAGCGAACACCGCGGGCCGCGTCCCCACCACGATCCGGTACATCCCGTCCGCGATCTCCAACCACGTCCGGTACCGCGCCCGCTTCGAGCCGCCCGCGAACAGCACAGCGTCCTTCCCGAACGCCTCCAACACCGCCCGCGCCGTCGCAGGCAACGGCTCCAGCTCCGGAACGAGCACGATCGCACCCCGCCCCGCCGCCGCCACCTCCGCAACCGCCTCCACGGCAACCCGTTGTTCGTCCGCCGCGGCCGGCCGAACCACGAACGAACCCGAGCCGACGCGGATCGCATCGATGAGCGACGGGCCGTTGCGGTACTCGGCGAGGAGGGGGCGCGCCGACGGAGCCGGGGCCATGGACCGAGCGACCCGAGCGGCCACGGGTCCGGGGGCTCCAGCCCCCGGACCAAGATCAGCGAAGCGCCCCCCGCGGAGGGACGCGTCCCCGACCCCGCCGGCCTCCTCAGAAACGATGCGTGGCGGGACCGACCGTTCGATCACGGAGGCGAGCGGCGCGACGTACCGTTCGCTCACCCATCGCAGCAGTCCGAGCTGCGACTCGTCGAAGAAGCGCACCGGCGACACGACCTTTTTCACCGCCAGCAGCCGGGTCGGAGCGTCGTGCGACGCCGCCGCGCCGAGCACCCAGGCGCGAACGGCGCGTCCGTGGAACGGGACCTGGACGAGCGATCCCATGCCGGCCCCGAGCTCCGCCGGCAGCTCGTACGTGAACGCCCGGTCCAGCGAGAGGACCGGACGGTCGACGCAGACGTCGACCGGGCCGGACAGGATCGCGGCGCTAGGCGAGCGCGCGGCGGAGGTCATCCGCGCGGTCCGTCGCCTCCCAGGGGAACTCCTTGCGACCGAAGTGCCCGTATGCCGCGGTGTCCTCGTAGATCGGCCGGCGGAGGTTCAGATCCCGGATGATGGCCGCCGGTCGGAAGTCGAACGCCTCCCACACCGTGTCGACGATGCGGACGGGATCCGTCTGCTCGGTGCCGAAGGTGTCGACGGCGAGCGAGACCGGATGCGCCGTGCCGATGGCGTACGCGACCTGGATCTGCAGCTTGTCGGCGAGTCCCGCGGCGACGAGGTTCTTGGCGACGTAGCGAGCCATGTACGCCGCCGAGCGGTCGACCTTCGTCGGGTCCTTCCCCGAGAAGCAGCCGCCGCCGTGCGGCGCCATCCCTCCGTAGCTGTCGACGATGATCTTGCGGCCGGTGAGTCCGGTGTCTGCCTTCGGGCCGCCGATCTCGAACCGCCCCGTCGGGTTGACAAGGACGCGGACGCCCTCGGCATCGAGGTCGAACTCGCGGATCACCGGATCCACCACCTCGGCGCGGACGTCCGGCGCGAGCAGCGTCTCGACGTCGACCTCCTCGCGATGCTGCGCCGAGATGAGCACCGTGTCGACGTTCACCGGCATGCCGTCGCGATACTCGATCGTCGCCTGGCTCTTGCCGTCGGGTCGCAGGTAGGGGATGACACCCGCCTTGCGGACGTCGGACAAGCGCTTGGCGAGGCGGTGCGCCATCGCGATCGGCAGGGGCATCAGCTCGTCGGTCTCGCGGCACGCGTAGCCGAACATCATCCCTTGGTCGCCCGCGCCGAGCGTGTCGAGCGCGTCGTCGAGGTGACCCTCGCGCTCCTCGAGCGCGTGATCGACGCCGCGCGCGATGTCCGGCGACTGCTCCTGGATCGAGGTGATGACGCCGCACGTGGCGCCGTCGATGCCGAAGTTGGCGTCGGTGTAGCCGATTTCGAGCACGGTCCGGCGCACGATGGCGGGGATGTCGACATATTCCGACGTCGTGATCTCGCCGGCGACCATCACGATGCCGGTGGTGACGAGCGTCTCGCAGGCCACGCGCCCGTCGGGATCGACCGCGAGGATCGCGTCGAGGACAGCATCCGAGATCCGGTCGGCGAGCTTGTCGGGATGTCCCTCGGTCACCGATTCGGAGGAGAAGAGGTAGGCGCGGCTCATGACCGGCGGAGTATATCGGCCGGGCCGGACGCGGCGATCAGGGCCGGAACAGCTCTGCCAAGCGGTCGCACACCGCCGCGGCGAGCTCGGCTTTGGTCCACGTCCGGAGGGCAAGGTCGCGGCCGTCGGCCGCGACGATCGCCGCGTCGTTCGTCTCTGAGCCGAAGCCGGTCCCCGCGCGGCCGACCTCGTTCACGACGACGAGGTCGAGATGTTTGGCCTCGAGCTTGGCACGGGCGGCGTCGAGCGGGTCGGATGTCTCGGCCGCGAACCCGACGAGCACGCGGTCGCCCTTGTCTGCGCCGAGCTCGGCGAGGATGTCGGTGGTCGGCACGAGCTTGACCTCGGGGACGCCGGCATCCTTCTTCACCTTCGAGGCCTCGACGTGCTCCGGCCGGAAGTCGGCGACGGCGGCGGCCATCACCACCGCGTCCGCCGCGGGGCCGTATCGTCGTACGGCCGTCCGCATCTCCTCGGCGGTCTCGACGGCAACGATGCGGACGCCGCTCGGCGGCGCGATCGTTCCGGGCCCCACGACGAGCGTGACATCCGCGCCGCGCCGGCGCGCCTCGGCGGCGATGGCGAACCCCATGCGGCCGGTCGAGCGGTTCCCGACGAAGCGAACCGGATCGATCGGCTCCCACGTCGGGCCGGCGGTGACGACGATGCCACGCCCGGCGAGGTCCCCCGCACCCGCCGAGACGACGGCCTCGACCGCGGCGAGGATGTCCTCCGGCTCGGCGAGCCGCCCTACTCCCTCGTCCCCTGCCGCCAGCGATCCGGCGGCAGGCGAGACGATCGTGGCGGCGCGCGCCCGAAGCGTCTCGATGTTCGCGCGCGTGGCCGGGTGCTCCCACATCCCCGTGTGCATCGCCGGCGCGAGCACGAGCGGGCAGCGCGTCTCGAGCAGCGTGGCCGTGAGGAGATCGTCGGCGATCCCGTTCGCCAGCTTCGCGAGGACGTTCGCCGTGACGGGAGCCACGACCGCGACGTCAGCCTCGTGCGCGAGGTGGACGTGGAGAACGGTTCCGGGGCGGTCCCAGACGTCGGCGTACGCCGGCCGTCCAGTCAGGCCCGAGAAGGTCTCGGCGCCGACGAACCGGGTCGCCGCCCTCGTCATCACGACCTGGACCCCGGCGCCGGCCTGCGTCAGCAGGCGCACGAGCAGACAGGCCTTGTAGGCGGCGATCCCACCGGTGACGCCGAGCAGGACCCGGCGCCCCGCGAGGGCGCTACTTGGTGCCAACCCCCTCCGGGCGCTCGGCCTGGATCTTGCCCTCGGCGATCTCCTCGAGGGCGATGGACAGAGGCTTGTTGGTGAGGCCACCCGTCTCGACGAGCGGCGGGACGAACTCCCCGCGGCCCTCGCCGAGCTGGTTGTAATACGAGTTGATCTCGCGCGCCCGGCGGGCGGCGAGGATCACGAGCGTGTACTTGGAGTCGACCTGAGCAAGGAGGTCGTCGATCTTGGGCTCGATCATGGTCGCGCAGATCCTTCCGAGGCAGATCCGTCCGATGGGGGGCGGTGACCAGCGATTATACCGGCGACCTGCTCCGTCGCCCCATCGAGGTCGTCGTTCACCACAACGTGGTCGAACCATGCCGCCTGCCGGACCTCCCAGGCGGCGTCGGCCAGCCGCCTGGCCAGGAGCTCGGGGTCCTCGGTGCCGCGGGCTCGCAGGCGGCGCTCCTGCTCCTCGGCCGAGGGCGGCGTCAGGAAGATCAGGACCGCCTCCGGCTCCCGCTTGCGGACCCACGCGGCGCCGTGGACGTCGATCTCGAGCAGGACGTCACGGCCGGCCTCGCGCTGCTCCCGGATGAACCGAACCGGCGTTCCCGATCGGTGGCCGTAGATCTCGACCCACTCGAGGAGCTCATGGTCGGCGATCATCCGGTCGAACTCCGCGTCGTCGACGAAGAAGTAGTCGGCGCCGTCGCGCTCGCCCGGCCGCGGAGGTCGGGTGGTCACCGACACGGACAAGACGAGGTTCGGAACGCGCTCCAGAACCCGCCGCACGACGGTTCCTTTGCCGACGCCCGACGGGCCGGAGATGACGAAGAGGTTGCCGCGCCGGCTCAGCGCCGCGTTACTTCTTGGAGAACTCGTCGAGCAACGCGTCGCGCTGCTTCGCGCCGAGACCGCGAACGCGACGGCTCGCAGAGATGTCGAGCTTCTCCATCAGCTTCCGTGCCCGGACCTTCCCCACGCCGGGCAGGGATTCCAGAACGGTCGACACTTTCATCTTGCCGACGGTGTTGTCGCCGTCCCTGCCGAGAACGTCCTTCAGCGTCAGCTTCCCCGACTTCAGCTGACCCTTGAGCTCGGCGCGCTTGCGGCGAGCCTCGGCCGCCTTCTCCAGGGCTTGCTTTCGCTGTTCCTCAGTCAGGGTGGGTAGGGGCATCGCAGCGCTCCTTCTGCTCGCACGGATCGAAGCCCGCCGAGTATAGACACGGGCCATCGACGCCAGCAACGCGTATCCATACGCGACGACCTGCGGTTTCTCGTATGTGCGCGAGGATGTCGCGGACGCGCGAACGACCGTCTTCGTGTCATCGCACCGACGCGAGGATCGCGTTCGCCGCGTTCGCGGGGTCGCTCGCTTCGGTGATCGCTCGGCCGACGATCACGTAATCGGCGCCGGCTTCGATCGCTTCGATCGGCGTGAGGATGCGGACCTGATCGTGCCCGTTCGATCCCCGCGGGCGGATGCCGGGAACGACGACACAGAACTCTTCGCCCATCACCTCTCGAACCGTTGACACGTCCTCACCCGAGACGACGACGCCGACGGCACCGGCCGCGCGCGCTTCGAACGCAAGCGATGCCGGCGAGGCGAGCGATTCCCCCGCCAAGGACGACAACACCGTGACGGCGATCAGCATCGGCACGCCGAGCCCCGCCTCGCGAGCGCCGCGCTCCGCGCCGCGGGCGGCGGCGGCGATCATCGCCTCCCCGCCGAGCGCGTGGACGTTGAACATCGCGGGGCCGAGGCGGGCGATGTTCGCGGAGGCGCGTTCGACGGTGTTCGGGATGTCGTGGAGCTTCGCGTCGACGAACACGGGTCCGTGGGCGGCGATGCGGCGGACGGCCTCGGGACCGTGCGCCCAGGACAGCTCGAGCCCTACCTTGAGCAGCCCGACGTGCGGCCCGAGCTGCTTGGCGAGCGCCGCGGCACGGTCGAGATCCGACAGGTCGAGCGCCACGGCCAGCGGGTTCTGGGGCCGAGGGATCACGGCGTCGTCCCCCTCGCGGCGCCCGGGATCCGGACTCGTCCCCGCAGGTCTGCGGGGGACGCGACGCCCTTGTCGCGAAGGTACGCGAGGAGCCCGCGTGCCACCTCGACCGGTGCCTCGGGGTTGACGAGCAGCGCCGTCCCGAGCTGCACCGCCCACGCCCCCGCGAGCAGGAACTCGACCGCGTCCTCGACCGTCGCGATGCCGCCTACCCCCATGATCGGAACGTGGGGCAGCGAACGAGCGACGCTGTACACGGCGGCGACGGCGATCGGCTTGATCGCGGGGCCGGACAGAGCGCCGACACCGGAGGCCACCCGCGCACGCAACCGCGCCGGATCGATCGTCATCGCCGGGATGCCGTCGATCAACGTCAGGCCGTGCGCGCCGGCGCGGACGCATGCGTGCGCGGCGTCGACGAGATCGGGCAGCAGCGCCGGCAGCTTCGCGAACACCGGAACGCGGGACAGCCGCGAGACGGCCCCGACGATCTCGCCCAGCCGTTCGACGCGTGCGTAGAACGGCTGGCCGCCGCGTTCGTCGTCGGGTCCCGAGAGGTGCACCTCAATCGCCGCGATGCCGGGGCGAACGTGGAGCGCGCTCGTAACGCTCAGGTACTCCTCGAGCGTGGCGCCGGCGACCGACGCGATCACCGGCACCCCCACGTTCCCGAGTCGCGGCAGGTCCTCCTCGAGGAAGGCGCGGACGCCCGGGTTCTGGAGTCCGACGGCGGTCACGATCCCGGACGCGCTCTCGGCGACGCGCGGGGTGCGACCGCCGCGGCTTGGCCCGTACGTCATGCTTCGCGTCACGACGGCGCCGAGCTTGGCGACGTCGACGAGCGCGCCTAGCTCACGCCCGGTGCCGAGGCAACCCGACGCGGCGACCACGGGCACCGCGAGCGGCACGCCGCCGAGGTCCACCGCGAGGGACGGCGTCAACCCGGCCACGCGCGGACCGCCGGGAACCCCTCGGGTGGGGTGGGCGCGGACGTCGGGGGCTCGCCCGCCCACCGGTCCCAGAACACGCGTGCGGCGTTGAACACGGGCCCGTCGACGCACGAGCGGAGGTTGTCGTAGCCCGAGCCGTCCTTGCGGATGATCGGCACGACACACGTGAAGCACAGGCCCAGGCCGCACGCCATGGGCTCCTCGACGGCGACCTGAGCGGGGATCCGGCGGTCGGCGCAGAGCTCCGCGACACGCTTCAGCATCGCGTGCGGCCCGGCCGCGTAAACCACCTCCGCCTGCGTCTCCTCGGCGACGCGCGGGAGGACGTCGAGCACCGAGCCCCGCTCGCCCATGCTGCCGTCCTCGGTCACGATGTCGATCGTCTGCGAGACCCGCTTCGCCTCGATCGCCTTGAACACGTACTCCTCGGACGGAGCACCGAGGATCATGTCGACGCGCTTGCCGCGCGCGCGCAGCTCCTGCGCGAGAAACAGCAACGACGCCGCCCCGTGTCCCCGCGCGACCAGCAGGCACGTCCCGAGCCTCCGCGGATAGGCGAACGCCTTGCCCAGCGGCCCGATCACGTCGAGAAACTGGTGCGGCTTGGCATCCGTCAACCATCGGGTTCCGGGGCCGGTGGGATCGAAGGCGAACTCGAGGGTTCCCGCCCATCCCCCGCGCCGAGACGCCTGGTGGATCGAGAAATGCCGCCGGAGCACGAAGGCCCGGTCGAGTGGCATCGCGACCGAGATGAACTGCCCCGGCCGGGCGCGTTCGGCGATGTCGGGGGCGACGAGCGTGAGTTGGTGATAGCCGCCGAACTTGCGGATGTTGAGGATCTCGGCACGGATCCGCTTCACGGAGCGACCTCGGCGACGTCGGGCAGGACCAGCCGTTCCTGTCGAGCCCGCCGTGCCGCCACCTCTCGGTGCCACTCCTGGAGGGCACGCGGTTCGCTCAACCCCGAGCGCAACGCCTCGATCCCGTGCAGGGCCGCGAGGATCCCCGGGACCGTGGTGACGCACGGGATCCGCGCCTGCGCTGCCGCCGTCCGGATGAAGTAGCCGTCGGTGCGCGGCCCGCGTCCGAACGGCGTGTTGATGACGAGGTCCACCTCACCGTCGCGGATCAGGTCGACGACGCTCTCGCCCTCCTCGGACACTTTCGCGACGCGTATCACCGGGACTCCCGCGCGCTCGAGGACGCCGGCCGTACCCTTCGTCGCCAGCAGCCGGAACCCGAGGTCAGCGAGCCGCTTCGCGGGGAACACGATCGCACGCTTATCGCGGTTCGCGACGCTGACGAAGACGGTTCCCGACGTCGGCAGGACGGTTCCGGCCGCGATGAACGCCTTGGCGAGCGCGCTCCCCGGGTCGGCGTCGATCCCCATCACCTCGCCCGTCGACTTCATCTCGGGCCCGAGCACGGTGTCGACGCCGGGGAACCTGCCGAACGGCAGGACGGCCGCCTTCACCGCCGTGTACGGCAGGTGCCGGTAGTGGTGCGGGTCCGTCGGCAGCATCCCCGCCTCGGCCAGCTCTGCGAGCGGCCGTCCGATCACGACGAGCGTCGCGATCTTGGCGAGCGGCACGCCCGTCACCTTGGAGACGAACGGAACCGTCCGCGATGCCCGCGGGTTCGCCTCGAGCACCCAGATCCGCTCGTCCTTCACGGCGAGCTGGAGGTTCATCAGACCGCGGACGCCGAGCCGCCGCGCGAGCGCGCCGGTGATCCGCTCGACCTCGTCAAGCTCCTCGTCCGACATCGTCGAGGGCGGGACCGCGCACGAGGAGTCGCCCGAGTGAACGCCGGCCTCTTCGATGTGCTCCATCACCGCCCCGATGAACACGTCCGTCCCATCGGACACCGCGTCGACGTCGATCTCGATCGCGCCCTCCAGGAACCGGTCGATCAGCACAGGGTGATCCGGCGACGCGGCGGCGGCGGTCGTGACGAAGCGCTCGAGCTCGTCCTCGCCGTAGACGATCTCCATGGCGCGCCCTCCGAGGACGTACGACGGGCGCACGACGACGGGATACCCGACGCGAGCGGCGACCGCGCGCGCCTCGTGGATCGTCCGCGCCTCGCCGTGCGGCGGTGCCGAGACCCCGAGCTCCGCGCACAGCTCCGCGAACTTCCCGCGGTCTTCGGCGAGGTCGATCGCCGCCGGCCGGGTTCCCAGCACCCGGAACCCCTCGGCCTCGAGCACCGGCGCGAGCTTGAGCGGCGTCTGCCCGCCCAATTGCACGATCACGCCAACGGGGCGTTCGGCCCGACACACCGCGACCACGTCCTCGGCCGACAGCGGCTCGAAGTACAGCCGCGAGCTCGTGTCGTAGTCCGTCGACACCGTCTCGGGGTTCGAGTTCACCATCACGGCCTCGTACCCCGCCTCGCGCAGCGCGTACGCCGCATGCACGCACGCATAGTCGAACTCGATCCCCTGCCCGATCCGGTTCGGCCCCGCCCCCAGGATCACCACCCGCTGCCGCTCGGCGGGGCGGACCTCCGTCACCGTTTCATAGGTCGAGAAGTGATACGGCGTCGTCGCCTCGAACTCCCCCGCGCACGTGTCCACGGTCTTGAAGACAGGGTCGACACCGAGGTGCGATCGGCGCGCGCGCACGTCGTCGGCGGTCGAGTCCGAGAGGACCGCGATCCGCCCATCCGACATCCCCACCCGCTTCGCTTCGAGCAGCTCATCTCGGTCAATCTCGGCGAGCGCCCGACCGCGGAATCGCTGACCCTGTTCGACCACCTGCGCGATCTGATCCACGAACCACGGATCGACGGAAGACGCCGCAGCGATCTCGTCCACCGAGCGCCCATCAAGAAGCGCGCCCTCGACGAGGTGGAGCCTGTGCTCGGAGCCGGTGGCAAGCGCTTCCAGGATGTCGGCGGCGGAACCGCCGCCGACATCGCCCACGTCCGCACCCCCCACCTCGAGGCCTCTCCATGCTTTCCCGAGCGCCTCCTTGAACGTCCCCCCGATCGCCATCGTCTCGCCCACCGACTTCATCGTCGAGGTGAGCGTCGGATCGGCATCGGAGAACTTCTCGAACGCGAATCGTGGGATCTTCACGACGACGTAGTCGAGCGTCGGCTCGAACGCGGCCGGCGTCCGCCCGGTGATGTCGTTCGTGATCTCGTCCAGGCGGTACCCGACCGCGAGCAGGGCGGCGATCTTCGCGATCGGGAACCCTGTGGCCTTCGACGCGAGGGCCGACGACCGCGAGACGCGGGGGTTCATCTCGATCAGCACCTGCCGTCCGTCGCGCGGGTCGACCGCGAACTGGATGTTCGAGCCGCCCGTCTCGACGCCGATCGCGCGGATGCACGCGAGCGCCCCGTCGCGCATCTGCTGATACTCGCGGTCGCTCAGCGTCTGCTGCGGCGCAACGGTGATCGAGTCGCCGGTGTGGACGCCCATCGGGTCCACGTTCTCGATCGAACAGATCACCACGGCGTTGTCCGCGCCGTCGCGCATCACTTCGAGCTCGAACTCCTTCCAGCCGGCGACCGACTCCTCGACGAGGATCTCCCGGACAGGGCTCGTATCGAGGCTGCGCGCCGCGAGCGCGCGGAGCTCGTCGTCGTCCTTCGCGAACCCCGTCCCGCCGCCGCCGAGCACGAACGACGGCCGCACGATCACCGGATAGCTCGTCTCACGAACGACGCCGAGCGCCTGCTCGACCGTGTGTGCCACCCCGGCGCGCGGGACCGGCAGGCCCGCGTCGAGCATCGCCTGCTTGAACCCGCTGCGATCCTCCGCCCGGTGGATCGCCTCGAGGCTCGCGCCGATCAGGCGGACTCGGTGCCGCTCGAGCGCGCCCGACTCGGCGAGCGCGACGGCCGCGTTCAGCGCCGTCTGGCCGCCGAGCGTCGGGAGCAGCGCGTCCGGTTGCTCGCGCTCGATCACTGCCTCGATCGATTCGGCCGTGAGCGGCTCGATGTACGTCGTGTCGGCGAACTCCGGGTCGGTCATGATCGTCGCCGGGTTGGAGTTGACGAGCGCGACACGGTAGCCCTCGGACCGCAGCACCTTGCACGCCTGCGTCCCCGAGTAGTCGAACTCGCACGCCTGCCCGATCACGATGGGACCGGAGCCGATCACCAGGATCCGCTCGACGTCCGTACGCCTCGGCATCAGGCGGCTCCCTCTCTCGGGGGGCTACCGCTCGCGCGTTCGCGTTCGCTGCTCGAGCCCCCCGAACCCCCTTCTCTCGGGGGGCTACCGCTCGCGCGTTCGCGGTCGCTGCTCGGGCGCCTGCCGGTGTTCGGCATCTGTCTGGGACATCAGCTGCTTGCGCTGGCGCTCGGCGGCCGGACCTACAAGATGACGTTCG
>DATAEU010000101.1:0-10723 GCA_036257835.1 Actinomycetota bacterium
CGACCGCGCCCGACGTCGGCTCGTCCAGGCCGGCCACCATGCGGAGCGCGGTCGTCTTGCCGCAACCCGACGGGCCGACGAGTACCAGGAACTCGCCGTCGTGCACGAGGAGGTTCAGCGTGTCGACGGCGGTCGCGCCGCCCGGGAAGACCTTCGAGACCTCGTGGAATGCGACCTCGGCCATCGCGTTCTCTCGACCTCTCAGCCCGGAAGGACGACGGTGCGGCTCAGGTGTCGCGCTCGATCACGCGCATGCGCGGGACTTTACGCCCTCAATCGAACACGAAGCAACAAGAAGCGAGCGCTTGACGTCACGACGCGGACAACGCGAGAATGCGTCGCTCGCCCGGGACGCCCCGCGCGGTGGGGCTCGAGCGACCGACGACGATCGAGCGTGAGGGGGAGATCGGCGTGAAGCGGTTCGTGGTCCTCGGCATCGCGATGTCGTTCCTGGTCGCGGCGTGCACCGGAGGCTCGTCGGACAACAACGGCGGGTCCTCCAGCAGCGGCGGGGCCTCGGGGACGGTCACGATCCAGTTCTGGCACGGCCAGCAGCAGTCGGCTGCGCGGGCCCTGACGGATCTGGTGAACGAGTTCAACCAGACGCACAAGGACGTCAAGGTGGACGTGAGCTCGGGCGGCGTGACGACCGACGAGATGCTGCCGAAGGTCATCTCCTCGATCGCGGCGGGGACGTACCCGGACGTCGTCTACCTCTACGGGTCCTGGGCGGCCAACATCGCCAAGAGCGGCAAGACCGTCGACCTATCGAGCCGGCTGAACGAGCCCGGCTTCAACTGGGACGACTTCTGGGACTCCTCCAAGCAGATCGTGTCGCCGGGCGGCAAGGTGATCGGGTTCCCGGCGCTGATCGACAACCTCTCGGTCATCTACAACAAGAAGATCTTCGACGACGCCGGCGTCCCGTATCCGTCGGCCGACTGGACGTGGGACGACTTCCGCACCATCGCCAAGGAGCTCACCGACCCGGCGAAGCACATCTACGGCGTCAACTACCCCGTCAGCGGCGACCTCGACACGGTGTGGCGGTTCTTCCCGGGGCTCTGGCAGCGCGGCGGTCAGATCATCTCGGACGACGAAACCCAGGCGTTGTTCAACTCGCAGGCGGGCGTCGACAACCTCACGCTGTGGCAGCAGATGGCGACGGTCGACAAGTCGGTGTTCTTTGACCCCAATGACTCGAAGGCCGAGCCGTTGTTCGGCAGTGGTCACCTGGCGATGTACGTGAGCGGCCCGTGGGAGGTCCAGTACCTCGCGAGCACCGGGATCGATTGGGGCGACCAGGTGCTGCCGGGCTACAACGGTGATCACCAGACGGTCTCCGGTCCCGACAACTGGGTGATCCTCAACCACGACGAGGCGCGCGTGAACGCATCGATCGAGTTCCTGAAGTGGCTCACGGCGCCCGAGCAGGAGCTGAAGTGGATGATGGCGTCGGCCTCGCTCCCGATCCGGCCGTCGATCATGCAGCTGCCCGACTACCAGAAGTTCCTGGACAAGTACCCCGGGATCGAGGCGATGGCCGACAACCTGCAGAACGCGAAGAACGCGATGCCGACGCTCACGCAGTGGCCGAGGATCGTCGACGCGCTCGGTCAGGGCATCTCCTCGGTGCTGCTCGGCAAGGCAGATCCGAAGACGGCGCTCGATCAGGCGGCGCAGGAGGCCGATACGCTCCTCGCGGTGCCGCAGTAGGACGGTCGCCAGGAGGCCGGTATGCGAACCGCGGTGAGCCCGCCGGCGGACGCGCTCACATCCGAGCGGGTCGCCCAGACCGTACGAAGCGCCGAGCGCCGCCGCCGGCGCGAGGACAACGTGCACGGATGGGCCTTCGCCGGGCCGTCCGTGGTGATGGTGCTCGGGCTGTCGTTCATCCCGATGGTGTGGGCGTTCTGGCTCTCGCTCACCAACTCGGACCTCGTGTCAGGCGGGCACTACATCGGGTTCGCGAACTACTCGGCGCTCGCGAAGGACCCGCTGCTCAAGAAGGCATTCACCAACACGCTGATCTTCTCGGTGCTGTACCTGCCGGCGGGGCTGCTCGGCGGGTTGCTCACGGCGATGATGCTGAACCGCAGGATCCGCGGTATCGGCTTCTACCGGACGGCGTTCCTCGTGCCGTTCATCGCATCCTCCGCGGCCGAGGGGCTGCTATTCGGGTTCATCTTCGATCCGGACTTCGGCGTGGTGAACTCGATCCTCGGCAAGGTCGGCATCCCGCCCCAGAGGTTCCTGACCGATCCGTCGCAGGCGCTGATCACGCTCGCGATCGTCTATTTCTGGACTCAGTTCGGGTTCAACGTCGTGATCTATCTGGCCGCGCTGCAGGACATCCCGCAGGAGGTCATGGAGGCCGCGGCGATCGACGGCGCTCGCGGCTGGGCGACGTTCCGCTCGATCATCCTCCCGACGATCCGACCGGTCACGGTGTTCCTCGTCGTGTGGGGCTTGATCGACACGTTCCAGTTCTTCGACCTGGTGTTCACGACGACCAAGGGCGGGCCGCTCTACTCGACGATCACACTCGTCTATTACATCTGGGAGCTGGCGTTCAACTTCTTCACCGCGGGGTACGGCGCGGCGGTGGCGTACGTCCTGTTCTTCTCGACGCTGATCGCGATCATCGTCGGGCTCGTGTACGCGCGGCGGCGGGGGATGGCGCTGTGAGCGCCACGACCGTCGGGCGTCCGGGCGTGCCGGAGAGCGTGTTCGATCCCGAGGTGCACCGGAGCCGGCTGCTCGAGGCCGAGCGGCGCGCCCGGCGGAGCGGGTGGCGGCGCCTGATCCCCCGCGGCTGGCACGCGATCCTGCTGCCGCTGTCGCTGGTGATGGTCGCGCCGTTCGTCTGGATGGTGCTGTCCTCGATCATGACGAACGCCGAGATCAACCACGCGCCGCCGACGCTCTGGCCGCACGGCATCAACCGCGGCGGCTACCACCTCGTCCTGCGCAACTCGGACTTCCCGCGCTGGTTCCTCAACAGTGTGATCGTCTCGGTCTCCGTCGTGATCTCGCAGCTGATCCTGTGCAGCCTGGCCGGGTACGCGTTCGCGCGGATCGGGTTCCGCGGCAGGAACGTGACGCTCGTCCTGCTGCTGGCCACCGCGCTGATCCCGTTCCAGCTCACGGTGATCCCGACGTTCCTTATCTTCCACGACCTGCATCTGATCAACACGCTCGGCGCGCTGATCGTCCCGCAGCTGACGTCGGCGCTCGGGATCTATCTGATGTCGTCGTTCTTCCAGGCGTTCCCCAAGGAGCTCGAGGAGGCCGGCCGCATCGATGGCTGTTCGCGCCTCGGGGTGTTCATGAAGATCGTGATGCCGCTCGCCAAGCCGGCGCTCGCGGCGCTCGCGATCATCACGTTCATCTACGCGTGGAACGACCTGTTCTGGCCGCTGATCGCGATCACGTCCGACAAGACCTACACGGTGCAGGTCGGGCTCGCGACGTTCCAGGGGCAGCACCGGACGGAATGGTCGGCGGTCTCTGCCGGCATCACGCTCACGACCGCGCCTGTGCTGCTGGTCTTCCTGATCGGCCAGCGGCGGTTCGTCCAGGCCATCACCGGGGCCGTCAAGGGCTGAGCGCGCCCCAACGTCTGCGAGACTGGCCGGGTGAGCGAAGGCATCTCGGTTCGGCGCGTCTCGCCGACGGTGTCGATCCGGGTGCTGTTCATGTTCTTCGGGTTCGTCGTCGCGGCGTTCTTCCCGTTCATCTCGTTGTTCCTGCACGACCGCGGCCTGTCGGAGAGCGATGTCGGCTTCGTCCTGGCGGCGATGGCGATCGCGCGGATCGCGGTCAATCCGGTGTGGGGCCACCTGGCCGACACGACGGTCGGCCGCCGGCGGACGCTGCAGATCGGCTCGCTGGGCGCCGCGATCGGCGCGATCGGTCTGTTCTTCGCCAGCGGGCTCGTGGCGATCACCGCGGTTGCGTGCCTGTTCGCCGTGTTCCAGACGACGACGGGGCCGAACATCGACGCGATCGCGCTCGCCTATCTCGGCGACGAACGGATGCACGACTACGGACGGGTCCGCGCCTGGGAGAGCGTGAGCTACGCGGTCGCGTGTCTGTTGCTGGGGATCGTGTTGGAGGCCGTCGGGGTCCGCTGGTCGATGCCCGCATTCGCGATCGCGAGCCTCGGCGTGATGTTGTGGGCCGGCACGATCCCCCGCGATCGACCTCACCACGTCCGTGGCGAGCACGGGCGGCTTGGGACGGTCGGCACGCTGTTCCGCACGGTGCCGCGGTTCTGGGTGTTCCTGGTCGCACTGCTGCTGCTCTGGACGGGGTTCAACGCGGCATGGAACTTCATCGGGCTCAAGATCGAGGCGGCCGGCGGCGGACCGCTATTGATCGGGCTCGGCACGGCGCTCGGCGGGTTCGTCGAGGTGCCGACGATGCGAGTGTCGCCGCGGCTGCAGCGTAGGTTCGATCTCCGCAACGTGTTCGTTGCCGGGTGCGTCGTGTACGCCTCCGGGTTCCTGCTCTGGGGGCTGGTCTCGAACCCACGCATCGTCTCAGCGCTCACCTTGTTCGAGGGTGCCGGGTTCGCGCTGCTGTTCACGACGACGGTGGTCGTGATCGGACGGATGGTGCCGCCGTCGCTGTACTCGACGGGGCAGTCGGTGGCGACGACGGTCGGGTTCGGCCTCGGCCCGATCATCGGCGCCGGCCTCGGCGGCGTGGTGTACCAGCGGTTCGGCGCGGTGGTGCTCTACTCGGCGGCCTCGATCCTCACCCTGTCGGCCGGCGTCGTCGCGTGGTTCGCGCTTCGCCCCGATCGGCTGGCGCCGAGCGGCGGCCGCGAGGCCGATCCCGGCGCGCCGCCGCTCGGGACGGTCCCCGTCGGCGCGCCCGAGGCCTGACGCTCTGGCGCGATCCGGCCGGCGGGCCGGCTCAACGCGTGCCGCCGGCATGCCGAAGGGAAACCGTCAGCTCCGGATTCGAGGCCTATGCGTACCTGCCCTTGGTGCTCGGCCGCGCTCGTGGCGGATCCCGGCGCGTGCCCGTCGTGCGGCCGGTCGCTCTTCGTCCCCGCGCGGCCCGATGCGACGTCGTCGAGGGCTCCCTGGCGCCCTCCCGGCTGGCCTCCGGCGGCGCAGAGCTCGCCGATGCCGCCGCCCCCGCAAGCGGGGGAGGGGCGCCGGCGGCGCGTCAAACGTCCCGGCGCGGCGACGCTCGGCTGGGTGCTCGTCGCGTGCGCGACGTTCCTCGTGTTCGACGGCGCCGGAACGGCGTTCGACGCCGCCGGCCGGCGTCCGGCACCGCCCGCCGAGATCCTGATCGACCTCCTGGTGGGGTTCGGGCTGTTCGTCCTCGGGTGGCGGATGGCGCGCGAGCGTCGCCCCGTCGGCCCGGCCGTCTGGGTCTCGCGCCTCGTCAACGTCCCGGGGCTCGTGGACTCGGTGCGCTCGTCGCGTCCGGTCCGCCGCGGACCCTCCGCCATGCGCGATCCGGAACGCGCGGACGCCGAGTCGCGGAACGCTGCGCTCGGCGTGGCGACCGGCCTCGCCTGGCTCAGCGCGGGGATCACCGCCGTCCGCACGGAGATCAAGTGGTTCCCGCCGTTGTCGTCCTTGATGTTTCTCGCGATCGGCACCGCCGCGACGACACTCCTCGCCGCCGCCGCGCCGTCGCTGTTCGCGCGGCGGGGATGGCGGTCGTCCCGGTACGCTCCGGTGGCCGCAGCGATCGTGATCCCGCTGCTGGCGGTTGCCGTCATCCCTCCGCTCGGTCCGCTCCGCACGACGCCGCTGCCCGGTCGTGGCGCGTACGCCGAGACGGCGTGGCGCGACGGCTCGCCGCAGCTCTACCTGGTCCGCGACGGCGGCACCGAGATCGACCAGCTCACGTTCGGCGGCACGTCGTCGGGCGGCGCGGCGCTTTCGCCCGATGGCCGGACCGTCGTCTTCGGAGACACGCGAACGGGATCGCTCGATCTGTGGCTCATGCGGCTCGATGCGTCGGGGGACGCGAGTGGTCTGCGTCGTCTCACCGAGGAGCCGGGGGACGAGGCCTGGCCCGCATGGTCGCCCGACGGCCGGCGGATCGTCTACGAGGCCGACGAGGACGGCACGACGAACGTCGACGTGCTCGACCTCGGGACGGGGGCGACGCATCCGGTCACCGTGGACGGCCATAGCTTCACGCCCTCGTGGTCGCCGGACGGTTCGTCGATCGTGTACGCATCCTCGGGGCCGCGCGGCGCGTCGTCCGACATCTGGATCGCGCGCGCCGATGGGTCGGGCGCCCATTTCATCCTGGATACGGGTGGGAACGATCTCGATCCGGAGCTTTCGCCCGACGGCGAGCGCGTGCTCTTCTCGTCCGACCGAACGGGGAGCTACGACGTCTGGGTGGCGCGGGTGGACGGCGGCGGCGAGCGCTCGCTGACGCCCAGCGAGCGTGCGACCGACCGCGCGCTCGGATGGTCGCCCGACGGAAGATTCGCGTTCTTCACGTCGAACCGCAGCGACACCGGCGGCAACTTCGTGTTCTTCGTTCCGGCCGGCGGCGGCCCGACGAACCTCGCGATCGTGATCTGAGGCGCGACGCGGCGGCTGCGGCCGTCGCGTACGATAGCCCGGGCCCGTCACCGAGGGGGTAAGCGGCATGGTCAGCGCGTACATCCTGATCCAGACCGAGGTCGGCAAGGCGAGCGCCGTGACCAGGGAGATCGGCGGCATCAAGGGCGTCGTCCAGGTCGACGGCGTCACCGGCCCGTACGACGTCATCGCCCGCGGCGAGGCGCAGGACCTCGACGAGCTCGCGAAGTCCATCGTCATGCCCGTCCAGTCGGTCGAGGGCGTGACCCGAACGCTCACCTGTCCGGTCCTCCAGCTCTGACGTGTTGAAGATCCGGCGCGACTCCGAGATCTCCGACGTCGACGGGGACTGGTTCCGCGCTCGGTGGCACTACTCGTTCGACACCTATTACGACCCTGCCTACGTCCAGTTCGGCACACTGCGGGTGTTCAACGACGATCGGCTGATCCCCGGCGCCATCTGGCCGATGCATCCGCACCGGGACATCGAGGGGCTGACATACGTCGTCGAGGGCTCGTTCCGGCATCAGGACGACGTCGGCGGGCCGCCGGGACCGCTGCCGGCCGGCTCGGTCCAACGGATGACGCTCGGGTCGGGCGCATGGCACTCCGAGCAGAACGCGTCGGAGACCGAGCCGATGCGGTTCATCCAGATGTGGATCATGCCGAGCGAGCGCGGCCTGCCGCCCGGTGTCGAGCAGAAGGCGTTCACCAGGGACGACCGAACGGACACGTTGCTCGAGGTCATCAGCGGCGACGGCGGCGACGCCGTGCTCGTGCACCAGGACGCGCACGTGTTCGTGTCGCACCTGTCCGCCGGCGCCCGCGTCGAGCACCCGCTGCGGGAAGGGCGCGGCGTGTACCTGTACGTGATCGAGGGCGACGTGTCGGTGAACGGCGAGCGCATGACGACGGGCGACGCCGCGCAGATCACGAACCAGCCGTCGGTGGCGATCGAGGCTGCCGAGGACTCCGAGCTGATCCTCGTCGACGTCGCCCTCGGGTGATCTCGCTCCGCGTCTGTCGCACGGACGACCTGTCGCCGGCGGACCTGCGTTCGATGCATGGGCTGTTCGCAGCGGCCTGGCCGGACGACGCCTACACCGCGGACGACTGGAACAACATGACCGGCGGGCTCCACGTCGTGGTCGAGCTCGAGGGTCGGCTCGCGTCCCACGCCGCCGTCGTCGAGCGCGAGCTGTGGACGGGTCCGCATCGTCTGCGAACCGGCTACGTCGAGGCGGTTGCGACGTGGCCCGAGCTGCAGCGACGCGGGCTCGCCACGCGGGCGATGCGCGCCGCGAACGAGCACATCGTGACGACGTACGCGCTCGGCGGTCTCGACACGGGTTCGCCCGGCTTCTACGAACGCCTCGGGTGGGAGCGGTGGCGCGGCCCGACGTCGACGCGCACCTCCGAGGGCGAACGCCGAACCGCCGAGGAGGACGGCTACGTGATGATCCTTCGCACGCCGGAGACGCCGGTCGATCTCGATCTCGACGCGCCGATCAGCTGCGAGTGGCGTCCGGGCGACGTCTGGTGAGCCGTCAGTCGTCGAATGCGACGGGGAAGGGGAGCGCGACGGGGTCGTAGAACCGCGACTTCCCGTCCGCGTCGAACCGGTCCAGGCCGAAGTCCTCGACGTCCGTCACCTTCGTCCTGCCCTTGATCGCGAGATCCGCGGCGATCCTCGCTACCGCCGGGCCCCACATCATCCCGTGGCCCCCGGGCGAGGCGACGGTGACGCCGTCGATGTTCGAGCCGTCGGGCCGCAGGGCGGGTCCGAGGATCGGCAGGTGGTCCGGCGTGTAGTCGATGGTCGCCGCCCACGCCTTGCGGATGCCGAGCTCCTTCGTCACGGGGACGTACCGAGCGAGCCGCCGCTGCATCGTCTTCAGGTAGGGCCAGTCGATCGAGCGCGCGCGGCCGGGGGTCTCGTTCGGGTTGCTCATGCCCCACAGCAGCCCACCCTCCTCGAGCCGCCAATAGAGCCCCGCGCCGAGGTCGAAGACCATCGCCAGCCGCTCGACGTCGAACGCCGGGTGCGGTTCGCTGACGACGACCTGATGCCGCGCGCCGCCCGCGGGGATCCGCAGGCCGAGCGGCCGTCCGACCTCGCGGAGCTCGGGCCCTCCGGTGAGCACCAACCGCTCCGTCGCGATCGTGCCGTCCGAGGTCTCGACCGCCGTGAGCGTTCCCGAGCCGCGCTTGCCCGTGCGCGTCCTGACGCCGACGAACCGTGTGCGCTCGCGCAGGTCGACACCGGCGCGTTGCATCGCGAGCGAGTACGCGCGGACGTTCCGCGGCGGGTCGATGCACCCGTCGGTCGAGGCGTACGAGCCGCCCCGGTGTCCGATCTCCGCGAGCGTCGGGTTCGCCTTCAGGGCCTCGTCCGCCGACAGCCACGACACGTCGAGCCCGGCGGCGCGCTGCATCTCGACCCGCTCGCGCCCGACGCGCTCGTCCTGCTTCGAGATCGCGAGGATCAGGTAGCCGAGCTCGCGGAACCCCGAATCCGTCCCGTAGCGATCGTGCTGCCGCCGGTAGAAGTCGATCGACCACCGGCCAAGCGCGACGGTCGCGGGCGTGCCGCCCTGCGCGCGGACGACGCCCGCCGCGCGGCTGCTGGCACCCTGGCCCACAACACCCTTCTCGAGCACGACCACCCTCTTCGCGCCGTTCTTGCGCGCGAAGACGGACGCCCATCCGCCGACCGTGCCGGCGCCGACGATCACCAGATCCGCCACGTCGCGTGCCAACTCGCTCGCTCCCCGCGTCGAACGGTGCGGCAGTGTATCCGGGGCGCGAGCGGTAGCGTTTGCCCCGATGACGATCGAGGTGCGCGAGCGGCGGCTCCTGCTCGAGGAGGTCCTCGTCGTCCTGTCGCTCTCGCTGCTCGCGAGCGCCGTCTTCGCGATCATCGACCTGCTGTCGGCGCCGCTCCGCGGCGTCACGGTGTACGCGGCCGACCAGAGCACGCAGGTCGCACGGCAGATCGCGAGCTTCGCGTTCGGTCTCGCGCCGGCGTGGCTCGTCGTGTATCTCGTGCGTCGCTCGGGCGAGGGCGTCGGCGCGATCGGCCTGGACGTTCGCGAGCCCCGCCGAGACCTCGCGCTCGGCGCGGCGCTGTTCGTCGTCGTCGCGCTCGGCGGCCTGGGCGTATACCTCGGGTCGGTCGCGCTCGGCGTGAACCGGTTCGTCGTCCCGGTGCCACCGCTCGGCCATTGGTGGACGGTGCCGGTATTGATCCTGGACGCGCTCGAGGCCGGCGTGCTCGAGGAGTTCATCGCCGCCTACTTGATCACGCGACTCGAACAGCTGCGGCTGACGCCGATCGCGGCGGTCGGCCTGTCCGCGCTGTTGCGCGGTTCGTACCACCTGTACCAGGGATGGGGAGGCTTCCTCGGCAATCTCGCGATGGGCGCGCTGTTCGGTTTCGTGTTCGTCCGCACGAAGCGCGCCTGGCCGCTCGTGATCGCGCACGTGCTGCTCGACGTCAGCGCCGGCGTCGGCTACATCGTGTTCCGGACGCACCTGCCTGGGTTCTCCTGGCCGGGATTCTCGTGAGCGCCGACGTCTTCGCTCATCGTCTGTCGCTCCGGGCGGCGCTGGCGGAGACGGCGTCGCGCGGGTACGCGTACGTCCCGGACGCGCTCGATCCCTCGTTCCGCGGCGCGCTCGACCGTGAGATCGACGCCGGTCCGTGGCAGCCCTTCGAGCACGATCACGGCAAGGTGCGGATGCAGATCGAGGGGTTCGACCTCGAGCTTCCGACGAGCGGCAACCCGGCGATCGCGCTGCTCCGCGACGCGCTCGAATGGATCGTTCGTCGCGATGGCAGCGCCATCCGGGGCCTCGCGACCTGGCGTCCGAACGAGGCCGGCGCGGTCCGCTATCTCCCGGGCGCGCTTGGCATCACCGCACACATGGACGGGAAGTGGTACCGGCGGCTGGTCGTCGTGGTCACCGTTCGCGGAACCGCGCCGTTTTCGGTCCACCAGAGGCGCGACGCCCCGGCCGTCGACACCTGGACCGCCACCGCCGGCGGGCTCACTCTGATGCGGGCGCCCGGCCTGGGCGGCGCGCGCGACGGGCGAGCGTTCCACTCGATCCCGGGCCCGAAGCGAGGAACGCGTATCTCCCTCGCGCTC
>DATAEU010000105.1:0-17174 GCA_036257835.1 Actinomycetota bacterium
GGAAGCCCGGTCAACAGTCCCGTCAGACCGAACAGCCCCGCGGCGAGGACCAGCTCGCCGGTAGCGACGCGCGTCAGCGAGGCACGGCCGCCACCGCCGTTGGCGGCGCGCGGCACGTTCACGTAGCGGTTCCACGCTCCCGCACCTACGAGCACGGCCGAGACCGACATCTTGGCGACCAGCGTCCAGCCGCAGTCCGTCGTGAACAGCCGGCCGAGATGCGAGACGCCGCCGAGCTCGTCGATGGCGCGGAGTGCGCCCGTCACCGCGACGACACCGAGCGCGAGGCCCGCCGTCGTCGAGAACCGGCGCACGTACGTCGCCCGCTCGGCCGGGACGAACGTCGGCAGTAGCGCGAGCAGCCAGACGAGGCCTCCGATCCACACGCCGACGGCGGCGACGTGAGCGAACTGCGCCGGCACCTCGAGCGCGGGGAACCGCCCCGCGTCGGCGTGCCCGCCGATCGACCGGATCAACATCGCCGCCGCGGCGGCGGCGCCGGCCGCCCACCACCACGCGGACCGGCGGACGACCGCGGCGACGATCGCGAACACGAGCGTCAGCCCCGCCGCGGCGCCGAGCCACCGGTAGGGAGCGCCGGCGTCGCTGCGGAGGAACGTTGCCCAGCCGACGCCTACGGCATCGGCCTCGGCCCACACGATCCCGAGCCACCCGAGCGCCGCCGCGATCCCGGCGGCGACGATCGGCCGTCTCGGCGGCTCGGCGCTTCGCAGCACGAGCAGCGCGACCACCGGGGCCGCGAGCGCGACCGCGAGCCCCACGTACAGCAGCCACTTGGCGACGACGGAGCCCGCCGTGGGAAACGGGGACGTGCCGCTCGCGGACGTGGATGGCGGATGCACCGTCGGCGCCTCGCCGACGCCAAAGGCGAACGATCCCGCCGTCACGTGGCCGTCGGTCTTCGACACCACGCGCCAGTTGACCGTGTACGTGCCGTTCGCGATCTGCCCGGTGATCGGAACCATGATCGTCTTGCCGCTCACGCTTTGTCGTCCGAGCGCGACCTGCGCACCCGAGGAGCCGAGGAGCTGGATCGTCGACAGCGACGGGTCGGGCGGTTCCGTGAAGGTGAGCGACAGGCTCGCCGGCGCCGCCTGCAGCGTCGCGTTGGCCGCAGGCCGGGACGACCGCAGTAGCGCGTGCGCCGACGCCGGCGAGGCGGCGCCGACGACGAGCCAGGCGGCGACGACCGCGACCGCGGCGATGGATGCCGCCCGTCGCATCACCCCTCCTTCCGGAACGGCACGGACGCCGTGACCGGCGGATCGAACGGTCCGTGGTCGGCGGCAACGAACTCGGCCTGCAGGAGGTGTTCGCCGTCCGACAGGCCGGAGATGTCGATCCGGTTATGCTCGTCGATCGTCATCGACAGCAGCTGACCGTCGATCGAGACGTGGAGGTGCCCGGTGTTGGGCGTGAGCTTCGTCGTCGTGAGCGGCGTCAGCCGCCCACCGGTCAGCCGGATGTCGACCTGCATGATCGGCGTTGGGATCACCTGGTTCCGCGTCGGCGCGACGATCTCGATCGTCGCCGTTGAGTGCGGGCGGATCCTTGCGTAGGACGGCGCCATCATCGACGGGATGACGACGCCGCCCACGACCGAGGCGACGGCGAGCACGACGACACCCCAGGCGGCCGGCCGCGGCAACCACAGGAAGCCGTTGCCGCGGAGCCGCCAGAACGCGACCCACCCGAGCGCACCGGCCGCGGCGAACAACAACTCGCCGACGGTCTGGTCGGGGGTGGTCGCGTGCGCGAGCATCTACGCGGGCCGGCGCGACCGAACCAGCGACACGATGCCGACGACCAAGCCCAGCGCGGCGACGACCAGGGCCACGACGGCGAACGTCGTCGCGGAGCTGGCGTCGTCCGACGCGCTCGACGCCGACGTTCGCACGTTGCCGATCGACGCGTCGAGGCGCGGGACCTCGCGCTGGATCCGCTCGGATAGCTGGCCGATGGTCGGGTCCTGCACCGGGAACTCGACGCCCGTCGGGTCGGTCACGTCGCTGAACGTCTTGGGTCCTGACGTGAACGTCTCGTCGACCGGCTGTCCGTTGACCTTCCCCGTGAAGTGGAACGAGTACTGACCGGGCCGGGTCGGGATGAACCACGCCCGGTAGTCGCCCGGGATCCCGAACTCACCGACCTCGAAGTCCGGCTCGATCGCGAAGCCCTGCGACTCTCCGCCGAACGCCACGGACACCTTCAGACCGTTCTTCAGCTCGGTGACGGGCTTGTCGTGCGCATCGTGCAGGAACAGCTGGACGCTGTTCAGCTGGCCCGCATACGCGGGCTCGCTCCCGAGCCCGACCGCGAAGTGATACTTCCCGACCTCGCGTTCCTCGTGCGCGAACGCGGGCGACGCTCCCAGCACCACGATCGACACGCCCGCAAGGACGGCGAGCGCCAAGGCTCTCCTTCGCATGCTTCCTCCATGTTCTTTGGCCCGTTCTTTGGCCCGTTCTTCGGCCTGTTCCTCGGCCTGTTGCTCGGCCTGTTGCTCGGCCTGTTGCTCGGCCTGTTGCGCCGGCCGGTGGATGACGACGAACCCGTCGTGCGACGGGTCAGGCGGCGAGCGGGGAGGTGCCCGGGGGTGCTCGGGAAAGCGGGAGGAGTGCGAGGCAGCGCCCGGCCGGCGGGACGGCCGGCCCGAGCGCGAGCGGCGCCACAGCGCGAGGCGGACGTGCGCGAACGGCGAGGACGGCTGCGCGAACGGCACGTCGAAGGAGTGAGACGAGCCACGCGACGATCGCCGCGACGGCGACCTGCACGAGGACCCCGACGACGACTTTCGTTCGGGATAGATCGCCGAACCCCGTGTGGCTCACGACGCGCTCGACGAACTCCATCCATACGAAGGCGGCGGCCTGCAGCGCCGCGAGCCGCCCGAACGTGACGTCGGAGCGCGACGGCCCCCGCCCGAGAACACCGAGCACGGAAGAAGCGGCGCCGATGGCCCCCAGGACGAGCGCCAGCTGCGCGAACAGCGAGAAGTACCCGTGCCCGGTCCGCGCGAGCAGCGCCGCACGGGCCTCGGCGTTCGGCACGATGACGAGGTACGTGAGCAGGTGCCCGCTCGCGACGCCGAGCGCGGCGAGCGCCAGGACGGGCAGCGGCCGGTCGAGGACCGACCGATCCTGGGGAGCACGGGTCGACGGATCGCCGGACGCGCGGATCACCCGCCCATCCTATGCAGACCTGCGACAACAACCGCTCAGGCGGGCGACGACCCGACGAACGCGAGCATTCGCCGCCAGGCGTCGTCGCAGGCCTCACGGTGCTCGTCGCACGTCCGGTCGAAGAAGGAGTGCGGCGCCCCGGGATAGATCACGATCTCGTTGGGGACGTCGGCGGCTTCGAGGGCAGCGCGGAACGCCTCGACGGACGAGACCGGGATCGCCCGATCGGCGCCGCCAAACAGCCCCAGCACCTTGCACTCGAACGACCCGATCGCGCCGACCGGCGCCTCGTCGTCGTCCTCGTCGCGCGCCATCGGGAAGCCGTAGAACCCCATCACGCCCGCCAGCCCGTGCCGGCGCGCAGCCTGGTTGAACGACTTCCGCCCGCCGAAGCAGAACCCGACGGTGAAGACGTCGCTCGCGCCGCCGCCCGCCGCCGAGCGCACGTGGGTCACCGCGGCGGCGACGTCCATCGCGACCTCGTCCGGCGTGGTCCGCCGCACGTGCGCCATATGGTCGAAGTCCTCGTCGCGCTCGCCGATGCCCGCGGTGCGGCCGAAGTAGTCGATCGCGGTCGCGTGCACGCCGGCCTCGGCGAACCGGACCGCGAGCTCCCGGTAGAACGGGTGCAGCCCGCGCACGTCGGGCAGGATGACGATGCCGGGCGCTCCGGCGTCGTGCGTGCGAGCGGAGACGGCGCGGAACTTCCCGCCGTCGGCGGATCCGAGCACCAAGTCCTCGACCTCGGCGGTGCCGGCGCCGCCCGAGATCGGCGGCAGCGGCGGCCGCGCCGCGGGCTCGTAGCACATCGGGTCCCCCTCCGGTCGCCTCGCGGGTCGTGGTTCAGGCGCCGGGGACAGCGTAAGACAAGGCCGAGCGCTACCGGGCGCGGCTCGCCGAGACCGAGGCCGTCGCCACCTCGACCTGACCCTCAGCCCGGCGCGGCGACCGCGCCTCGATCGCGCGGTCGAGCCCGTCCTCGTCCCGATACACGCGGACGTCGTCGAACCCGAGACGCGCGAAGACCTCCCGCATCCTCGGCGCCTGATCGCCGCCGAGCTCGAAGATCGCCCAACCACCGCGTCGAAGCCACACGACCGCCGCCTCGGCCGCGCGCCCGAGGACGGTCAGGCCGCCCGCTCCCCCGTCGAGTGCCACCCGCGGCTCGAACGCACGGACGTCGCTCGGGAGCAGTTGGAGCTCCTCGGTGGGGACGTAGGGCACGACCGCGGTGACGACGTCGACGCGGCTGCGCAGCTCCGCCGGGAGCGGCTCGTCGAGATCGCCGGCTCGAGCGTCAACACCGTTCCGACGCGCGCACGAAACGGCGGCCGGATCGAGCTCGGTTCCGAGGATCGTCGCCTCGGGCCGGCGTGCGCGCAGGACGGCCGCGATCGCCCCGCATCCCGTGCAGAGGTCGACGGCCACCCCGTCGGCCGGCAGGAGCTCGACGGCGCGAAGCGCGAGCGCCTCGCTCTGGGGGCGCGGCACGAACACGCCGGGCTCGATCGCGATCCGCATCCCGCAGAACTGGGTCGAGCCGACGACCCACGCCAACGGTTCGCCGCGCGCCCGCCGCGCGACCATCTCGTCGACGTCCCGGGTCCCGTTCGCGGCCGCGAGCAGGATCTCGTCGGCCTCGGCCGACGGCGCAACGCACCCGGCCGCAGCGAGCTCGGAGGCGACCCGTCGTCGATGTTCGGACTCTGATGACGGCGTCAGCGGCTCTTCCCGCGAGCGACGATCGGGACCTCGCGCTCGACGGCGCCCCCGCGCGCGCCGTACGCGACGTCGAACAGGTTCACGCAGCTGCACACGTGCAGCGGGATCACCTCGAGACGCTCACCGATCGCGAGGCCGCCCCCGCCCTCGACGTGACCGACGCCGTGCTCCTCGCTGAAGAAGTCGAGAACGAGGTCTGGACGGCCGGCGACGACGCCTTTTCCCGGGAACGGCGGCGCGACGTCACCGTCCGACGAGAACGCCTTGCTGCCCGCGTCGATGACGAACCGCTCCAAGGACGGCCGCGAGACGACCGTCGCGAGCACCCGTGCCGCGCAATCCGCTTCGGTGGCGACCCCGAGCCGCATCTGCTGGACGTCGTTGAAGATGTACGTCCCCGGCCTGATCTCGGTCACGCCGTCGACGCACGCCGCGATCCGCGCGGTCGGCGTCGAGCCGACGCTGACCTCGCGGAGCTCGATCCCGGCGCGCCGGCACGCCTCGGCCGTCTCGACGAGGTCGGCCGCCTCAGCCTCGGCGGCGGTCCGGAGCTCGTCCGCGCTCGTCGAGCGGTACGCGTGGCCCGCGTGGGTGAGAAGGCCCGCCACGTCAACGCCCTGGATCCGCGCGATCTCGGTGAGGAGCTCGACCGTCGGAGCACCAGGCGGCCGGCCGAGGCGGTGCAGTCCAGTGTCGACCTCGACCAGCACGGGCACGTCGCGCCCGAGCTCGGTGCCCACGCGCCCGAGCCCCTCGGCCACGTCGACGGAGTCGAGGCTGACGCGGATCGACGCGCGCTCGAGCAGCGACCGCAGGCGATCGAGCTTCGGCCGTCCCCAGATCGGATACGCGATGAGGACGTCGTCGAACCCCGCGTCCACCATCACCTCCGCCTCGCCGAGCTTGGCGACGGTGATCGCGTCGCCGCCGGCCGCGCGCTGGATGCCGGCGATGAACGGGCTCTTGTGCGTCTTCGTGTGGGGGCGCAGCCGAACACCCGCGTCGACGGCGACTGCCGCCATCTCGCGCGCGTTGCGCTCGACCACATCGAGGTCGAGCACGAGCGTCGGCGTGTCGAGCCCCGGGTACGGATCCAGGCGGGCGCTCACGAGTGTGGGAACCCCTCGGTGTCGCCGAGCGTCGCTGCCACCGCAGCGCCGCACCGAGCCCCGTCGGCGAGCGCCCGTTCGATCGGCAGGCCCTCGAGCCGCGCCGCCAGGTAGCCGGCGTCGAACGCGTCCCCCGCGCCGACGGGGTCGACGTCGGGACCCGGGTCCGGTGCGTGCTCGACCCACGAGCCGTCGTCGGCGAGCGCGCACGCGCCGCGCGCCCCGAGCTTGACGACGACCTCGCGCGGCCCGCGCTCGGCGACGCGCTTGGCGAGGTCGGCGGCCTCGAACCCCGGCTCGAACGCCTGCCACTCGTGCTGCCCGGCGAGAACGAGATCGGCCTCGGCGACGAGGGGCGCGATCAGGTCGACCGCGCGATCCGAACCCCAGAGGCGCGGGCGGAGGTTCACGTCGACGACGCGCATCCCGGTGGCGCGCCGTAGGAGCTCGAGCGCGGCGCGACCGGGACCGTCGCCGATCAAGGCGGTGATGCCGGTGACGACGACGGCGCGGGCCGTTTCGACCGGAACACCGTCGAGATCCGCCGCCGACAGCGCGCTCGCCGCCGAGTCTGCCCGGTAGTAGCGAACGGCCCCGCGGGTGTCACGCAGCATGATGCCCGTCTGGCGTGCGGGGTCGCGGCGGAGCCACCGCAGGTCGACGCCCTCGTCCTCGAGCGTCCCCGCGATCCGATCGCCCGCCGGGTCCTCGCCGAGCGCGCTGACCCACGCCGCCGAGATGCCGCGTCGCGCCAGGCCGACGCACATGTTGCTCTCGGCGCCGCCGTGCGTGACGTGAAAGGTGGTCGCGCGATCGAACGGCGCGTCGACGGCCACGACCGACAGCATCGTCTCTCCGAGCGCGACGACCTCGGGGCCGAGCGCACGGCCGGGCTCGGCGACGCGCGTGGGGCCGTTCACGCCTCGGCCGCGGCGACGGCCTTGGCCGCCCGCTCGGCGATCAGCTCGAGCTCCCCGCGCCCGGACGGCGGCGTCCGGCCGACGAGGTCGCCGCCGAGACCGACGCAGTTCGCGCCGGCGTCGAGGTACGACCGCAGGTCGTCCAGGCCGACACCGCCCGTCGTCACGAACGGGACGTCGGGGATCGGCCCGCGGAGCGCGCGGACGTACGCGGGTCCCCCGACGGGCGCGGGGAAGAGCTTCACGGCGGCCGCGCCGAGGTCGCGCGCCAGGAGGATCTCCGTCGGCGTGAACGCGCCCGGCACGACGTCGACGCCCTGCCCGACCGCCTCGCGGATCATCTCCGCCCGCGTCGCGGGGCTCACGAGGAAGGCAGCCCCCGCGTCCACCGCCGCGGTCACGTCGCCGGCGGTGACGACCGTCCCGACACCGACCGGCCGGCCCGCGGCCGCCTCGGCCGCGACCGTCTCGAGCGCCCCCGGCGTGTCGAGCGTCACCTCGACCTGGGCGATACCGGCCTCGCGGAGCGCGGCGAAGACGGAGACCAGATCGCACGGCTCGCGGTACCGGACGATCGCCAGGAGCTTCGCAGAGCGGTCCCACACCATCGCGCCTCACATTCCCGGCCGTCGGACCGAGGCTAGCAGCGGCGGCGAGCGGTGAGAACGCGGCGCGGCGTCACGAGGTGGCGGCGCGCAGGGCACGGCCGGCGCGCTCCACGTCCTCCGGTGTCGAGCCCGTCGACATGTTGAAGATGAGCCCGTCGAGCCCGGCGTTCAGGAACGGCCGGATCCGCTCGGCGATCGTGTCCGAGCTCCCCCACAGGAGGCGCGCCGCGAGACCGTCGTCGTCGACGCCCTTTTTCGCCTGCCAGGCGGCCTTGCGGCGCTCGGCCTCGGCCTCGTCGGCCGCGACGAGGAGCGTCCCGAGCCGCGTCTTCACGATCTCCGAGGGATCGCGCCCCACGTCCGCGCAATGCTGCCGGAGCACCTCGAGCTTGTGCCGGATCATCCCGACGTCGCCGAATCCGTTCCACATGTCCGCGTACCGGGCGACCATCCGGAGCGTCTTCCGCTCACCGCCGCCGCCGATCAAGAGCTTCGGCCCGTCCGGCTGCACCGGTCGCGGCACGTTCAGCGCGCCCTCGACCGAGTGGCGCTTCCCGTGATAGGTGCTGCGCTCCTGCGTGAACATCGCCTCGCAGATCCGGATCGCGTCCTCGAGACGCTCGAAGCGCTCGGCGATCGGCGGCCAGTCGTACCCGTAGGCGCGGGACTCGATCTCGTTCCACGCCGCGCCGATGCCGAGGATCGCCCGCCCGGCCGAGACGATGTCGAGCGTGGTGACGGTCTTGGCGAGAAACGCCGGGTTGCGGTACGTGACCCCCGTGACCATCGCGCCGAGGAGGATCCGCGACGTGCGAGCCGCGACGCCGCCGAGGAGCGTGTACGCCTCGAGCATCGGGTCGGTCTCCGGACCCACGTTCGGGATCTGGTGGTAGTGGTCCATGACCCAGAAGGAGTCGAAGCCGGAGGTCTCGGCGGCCGTCGCCGTGTCGGCGATCCGCTCGAACAGCCGGTCGGCGGGAACACCCTCGAAGGTGAAGCTCGGCAGCTGCAGCCCCAGATGCGTCACGATGCTCCTTCTCCAGCGTCGATCGGACCACCCTAGCCGCGGATGACACGAACGTGATGCCCGAGGAGGCGCTGCGCCGGGCCGCCGACGCGCGGGTGGGCCGGATCGCGACCGTCCGGCCGGACGGGACGCCGCACGTCGTCCCCGTCACGTTCGCGATCGTCCGCACGACGCGGCGGACGAGGCTCTTCTGGGTCGTCGACGACAAGCCCAAGCGCTCCGCGCGCCTCGCCCGGCTCGAGAACCTCGCTGCCAACCCGGCCGCCGAGGTCGTGGTCGACGCGTACGACGACGACTGGTCGCGGCTGTGGTGGGTGCGGCTGCGCGGAAGGGGGCGGATCGTCGACGGGGCGGCGGAGCGGCGCACCGCGCTCGACGCGCTGGCTGCGAAGTACGCCGCCTACCGCGAGCGACGTCCGAGCGGTTCGGTGGTCGCGCTCGACGTCGACGCCGTGACGTCCTGGAGCGCGGCGGGGGACTGATCGAGCTCGGGAACCGTTCGCTTGCGGGCGCGGTCGCAGGATCGTGAACCGATGGGTGGCCGTCGTCCCGATCTCGCTGGTCCTCGCGTCATGCGTCGGGCATCGTGCCCCGGTCGAGCCGCCCGCGGCCGAGGCCTCCCGCCGCCCGATCGCGACGCCCGAGACGGCCGCCACGTGGACGCGCGCGACCGCGATACACGCCACGCCGACCTCGACGCCGACGCGAGACGCGCGTCGTCCCTTCGTCCTTCGGGCCGCTCCGTGGGGCGGCCCGCTCGACGCGTTGATCGGTCACCTTCCCGTGTCCGTCTCGGTGGCGATCGGTGGCCGGCTCCGGTTCTCGCACCTCGGCTCCGTCCCGCGGGCGCCGGCGTCGAACGAGAAGTTGCTGCTCTCGATGGCCCTGCTGTCGCGCTTCGGTCCCGACTCGAGGATCGCGACGACGGTCGAGGCCGGACGCCCGATCCGTCACCACATCCTGCACGGGAACGCGTGGATCGTCGGGCACGGCGACCCCGAGCTCGACGACGGGGCGGTCGAGCGGCTCGCGGAGGCGCTCTCGCGCGACGGGGTGCGCCGGATCGAGGGCTCCGTGATCGGCGACACGTCCATGTTCCGCAGGGACCGGTGGGCGCCGGGTTGGCACCGCATCGCGCTGTCGTTCATCTCGATCCCCACCGCGCTCAACTTCGACGCGAACGCGGACGCCAACGGCTTCGTGTTCGACCCGGAGCGGAGGGCGGCGGCGGCGCTGACGGACGATCTCGAACGGCTCGGCGTCGACGTGACCGGCGCACCGCGGGCGGGCGCGGCCCCTCGGCCCGCGACGACGGTGGCACGCGTGCGGTCGGCGCGCCTGGTCCGCATCCTGCGCGATCAGAACACGAACTCGATCAACCTCGACGCCGAAGTGCTCGGCAAGCGGCTCGCCGCGCTGACCTTCCACGCGCCGGCGTCGATCGCCGACGGCGCTCGCGCGATCCGGCGATGGGCGGCGCGCCGCGGTGTCCGCGTCGTTGCGCGCGATGCGTCCGGCCTCTCGTACGCGAACCGCGTCACCACCGACGGGATGGTCCGCCTGCTCTCCCTCGCCGATCGTGCACCGTGGGGCCGTGCGCTCCGCTCGACGCTCGCTCGACCGGGTCTCGGAACGTTGCGGGACCGCCTGGCCGGGATCGACGTTCGCGCGAAGACCGGGACGCTGCTCGACGGCGTCTCGGCGCTCTCGGGATGGGCCCGTCGGGCGAGCGGCGGATGGGCGGTCTTCTCGATCCTGTCGGCGGGCATGGCCAAGGACGAGGCCGTCGCCATCGAGGACAACGTGGTGCGGTTCCTGGCCGTTCGCGCGTGAGGGCCTTCGGCGGGCTACGTGAACGCGAGGCGTGTGACGAACACGTCCCGGTCGCCGGCGTTGGCCTGCCCCTCGAAGACGCCGTGCGTCGTCCCCGTCACGTACAGCGAGGTGCCGTTCACGGCGCCCCCGTACACCTGGTCGAAGTCCGGCGTCCCGAACTGCTCGGACCACGCCGGCGCGCCGTTCTTGTGGTAGCGGGCGGCGAACGCGTCGGTCTCACCCAGCGCCGTGTCGCCCAGGAGCGCCCCGTTGGCGGAACCCACGACGTACACGTCGCCCTTCACCACGAGCGCGGCGGCCGAGTCGTCGCCGGGCGACCCGAACTGCTGCGTCCAGGCGGAGAGACCCGATGTGCTCAGGCGGGTCACGAACGCATCGGCGCCACCGTCGGACGTCTGTCCCGGCCACGTGGCCCTCGTCGAGCCGGCGATGAAGACCGCTTCGGACGTCGCTGCGATCGCCGTGATGGCGTCGTCGCCGCCGGTCCCGTACGTGTCCGTCCAGAGGACGGAACCCTGCCCGGTCATGGCGCGGACGAAGCCGTCGGTGCCGCCCGCTGACGCTCCCCCGAGCGCGCCGGTCGTCGTTCCGGCGACGTACACCCGGTGCCTGTTCGCGGCGAGAGCGTTCACCGAATCGTCGCCTCGCCCGCCGAACTGTCGGATATCGTGCAGGTCGCCGTCGAGCCCGATACGCGCCACGAACGCGTCGCGCATCCCACGGTGTCGTCCCCCGAGGCGGCCCGTCGTGTCGCCGGCCACGACGAGACCATGCCCGGCGAGATCGATCGCCGTCGCTCGATCGTCGCCGTGCGAGCCGAACTGCCGCACCCACAACATCCTTCCAGCGGCACCGAGCTTCGCGACGAACGCATCCGTCCCGCCCTTCGCTTCCTGGTTCGGAAGGCGACCGTCCGTGGTCCCCGCAACGTAGACGCCGTCGGGTGTCGCCGCGACGGCGAGTCCCTCGTCGATCCCCGAGCCGCCGAACTGCGTCGTCCATGCGGTCGTGGAGTCCGGACGGATCGCCCGGACGAAGACGTCCGATCGGTGGTGCGTCCTCTCACCGGGCAGGCGGCCGTTGGTGAAGCCGGTGACCGCCGCCCCCTCCCCGAACGGCGCCGCGGCGTACGCCAGGTCATAGCGCGACGTGCCGAACTCGTTCGTCCATCCGAGTGCGACGCCGGAGGTGATCGATCCGCAGTGCACGTGCGCGTCCAGGCACCGACCCACCAGGTCGTCGAGACGTGCCTGCTGCCACGTGTTCCAGAAGTCCGCGTGCATGGTCCAGTACCCCCCGCTCGACAACGTGAGCGACATGCCGCCGGCGCCGTCGAGCGGGTTCATGACCCCGAGGTGGACGCGCTCGGAAAGGCGGGGAAGCTGGTGCCAACCCGAAGGACAGTCGCCACCGACGGGGTAGACGACGTGGTCGGGGCTGAGTCCCGCGCCGTCCCAACAGCTCGGCATGTCGATGACCGCCACGACGCCGTCGACGAACGGGTAGACGGAGTATGGCGTGCAGTCGTACGGCTGCGGCTGCCGCGGCGTCTTCACCTGCCCCTTCTGGCCGCAATACCATTCGACGTGCGGGTTCTCCTGCGCGGTCGTTGCCGTCTTGTTGCCACCGACCATCTGGAGCCCCGGTGGGATGGACTCCACCTGGACGAGCGGGTCGCCGAGGTAGTAGATGCGCATGGCCGTCGGCCGGATCGTCCTGCCGTTGACGGAGATCGTCGGCGTCCAGTACCCGGCCGTGTCGCTGGTGGCCCGGCATGTGGTGCCGCCGGCCAGCATCGACGTCATGGTCGAGTACGCATCGGTCGTGACGTTTCCGAAGAAGTCATGCGAGTGCGAGGCGCCCGGAAGGCCGGGGTCGACGATCGGATCGTCCATCAACGTGTGCGAGTACCGACACCGCACGACGAACTGACCGGGACTGGCTCCGGCCCTCGCCGGCGCGGCAACGACGCTCCCCACGAGCAGGAGCACGAACACGAGCAGCGGTTTCCTCACGAGACGACGACCCTAGTCGCCGCCTCCGGGCTCGGCAAGGTCGAGCGCGGGTCCTCGGTTGCCGCGGCGCGAACCACCGGGACGGCCGGCTCAAGCGGGCGGGCGCCGGGCCCGAAGCAACAGAGGGAGACCCGGCCACGGCCGTCGGCCGGGAACGTGGATGGACGCTGCCGACCTGTTGCATTACGCCGTCGAGCGCGGCGCCAGCGATCTACACCTGTCGGCGGGCAACGTCCCGTTCATCCGGGTCGACGGCGAGCTCCTCCCGACGGCATTCCCGGTCCTCGTCGCCGCGCAGGTGCTCGACATCGCCCAGTCGTTGATGCCGCTTCACAAGCGGGAGGAGTTCGCCCGGTCGAACGAGGCCGACTTCGCGTACACGCTCGACGGCGTGGCTCGGTTCCGCGCGAACGTGCTGCGCCAGCGCGGGAGCGTGGCGCTGGCGATCCGGCAGGTGGCGTCCGAGGGGCAGACGTTCGACGAGCTGCGTTTGCCCGCCGTCGTCCAGACGCTGGCCGAATCGCGCCGCGGCCTGATCCTCGTGACGGGTCCGACGGGCGCGGGCAAGACGACGACGATCGCGGCCATGCTCGGCTTCATCAACCGGACCCGACGCGCACACATCGTGACCGTCGAGGATCCGATCGAGGTCCTGCACTCCGACGACCTGTCGTTGATCTGGCAGCGCGAGGTCGGTCTGGACACCGAGTCGTACGCCGCGGGGCTCCGGCAAGTGCTGCGGCAGGACCCCGACGTGATCTTCGTCGGCGAGATCCGCGACGCGGCGGCCGCGACCTCGGCGATCCAAGCCGCGCAGACCGGGCATCTCGTCGTCTCGACGATGCACACCATCGACGCCGCCGAGACGGTGTCGCGTATCGTCGCGCTGTTCCCCGACCGTGAGCAGCACCAGATCCGCGCCTCGTTTGCCGGCGCGCTCCGCGGAATCGTGTCGCAGCGGCTGCTCGAGCGCATCGACGGCCGCGGCCGCATCCCCGCGGTCGAGGTCCTGTTGAACAACGGCCGCGTGACCGAACGCATCGTCGACCAGGACTCGACGGCCGAGCTGACGGACGTCATCGCCGAGGGCCGGTACGACGGGATGCAGACGTTCGACCAGGCGCTCGTCCAGCTCGTCCACGACGGTCTCGTCGCCGAGGACGACGCGCGCGCCGTCGCGACGAACCCGCACGACTTCTCCCTGGCGCTCAGCGGCGCCGGCCGCGGCATCGCCGTCGCGCAGGGAGCGTAGGCATATGGACACGGGCTGGTTGTCGCCCACCGAGGACGGGTCGTCCGACTGGGGCCAGTGTCCGACGTGCGGCACCGCGAACACCGCGAACGCCCGCTTCTGCCAGGCGTGCGGGCGCGCGCTCGGAGATCCCGGCTCCGATCCGATGACGATCGACGTCCTGACGGCCGTCGTGACGGAGCTCGTCTCGTCGAACGAAGCGTTCGCGCTTGCATCCGACGCGGACGCCCGGCTCGTCGCCGTTCGCGACGTCTTCGTCGCCGCCGGCGCGATCCTGCGCGATCTCCCGGTGAGCCCGCACACCGTCGCCGCGGTGTTCGGCCCGGCGGCGCGCGACGGCATCTCGACGCTCACCGCCGTCCGCGCGGCGCTCGCCGCGCGTGACGCGGCGACCGGCGGCGACGTCGCCCTTCGCGTCGGCATCGGCGCCTCGGACGTCCGCGGCGACGACGACCAGGCCGTCGAGCTGTGGCGAGGCAGGGTCGTCGACCTCGCGTTCCGGCTCTCGCGGATGGCCGCGCCGGCCGAGGTGATCCTCGGCGAGGGCGCGTACCGGTTGATCCGCGATGCCATCGTGGCCGAGGTGATCGATCCTCGCGCCGACCCCGGCGGCGACGACGTCGGCCCGCTGCGGCTCCACGGACTCCGTGAGATCGACGCGTGGGCGGTGCAGCCCCCAAGCGACGAAACGGCGGAGGCGGCGAGCGAACCTCCCGCCGTCGACGAGGAGAGCGTCGCGACCGAGAATCGCCCGATCGAGCCGGCGTACGACATGTGGGCCGAGCGGTTCGGCAGCGCGACGACCGACGGACATGACGAAGCCGAGACACCAACGGCCGAGACCCCGACGTCCGAGGCCGGGGAGCCGGCGGTCGCCGAGGCGGACCGGGAGGAACCGTTCGACATCGGGGTGGCGGCCGAATTCGACGTGCCGGCCGGCTTCGACCTGCCGAGCGACGGCGTCATCGCAGAGACGGCGTGGGCGGACACGGAACGGGACCCGTCCCAGCCCGAGGCGTTCGAGGCCGGGGACGGATCCGAGCCGGGCCAGGCGCCTCAGCCGATCGACCAGGATGTCGCCGGTGAGCCCGAGGAAGCGTTCGCACCGTCCACCCCGTCCGACCCGGCCGACGTCGATGACGCCGCGGTCTTCGACCACGGCGCCTCGCCGCGCGACACGCAGGGCGAAGCGCTGCTCGAACGTGAGGCGGTGCTCGGACGGCTGCACGACGTGCTCGACCGCGCGATCGAGCGCGGGCGCCCGGTGACGATCACGATGGGCGGCGAGCCCGGGTCCGGCCGGACCGCGGCCGCGCGGTGGTTCGCGGCGCAGACGGCCGACCGGGCCTGGACGGTCGAGCTCACCTGCCGATCGGCGGAGGCCGGCGGGACGGCGTGGCCGTTCGCCGCGATCGTCCGCGCGCTCACGGGCACCGACGGCGCGACCGATCAAACCGCGCTCGAGGCGCGGCTCCGCGAGGCGCTCGCGCCCGATGCCTTCGGGCACGCGGCGGTGCTCGCGGCATCGCTGCACGGCGATGGCGGTGCGTCCGTCGAGGAAACGCGCGCCGCGATCGCCGCATTGCTCACCTCGACGGTCGCGCGCAGGCCCTTGATCGTCATCGTCGACGACGCCGATCGCGCGGCCGCGACCTCGCGCGCCGTGTTCGATTCGGTGATCGAGCTGGTCGACGGCCCGCTCCTCGTCATCCTCGCCGGCCGCGAGTCGGCCGACGTCGTCGTGCCGCCGCTGTCCGACCACGCATCGGCGGAGCTCGTCGAACGGCTCCTCGCGCGACCCAACCTTCCGCCGGACGCGACGGCGTCGATCGTCACGGCGTGCGGCGGACTGCCGCTCGCCGTCGAGCACCTCGTCGCGATGCTCGCCGACGACGGGCACCTACGGTGGGAGTACGGACGATGGACGCCGACCGTCAACCTGGCATCGCTTCCCCTTCCCGCGGACCTTCCCTCGCTCGCCGCCCGACGCATCGCCGGGCTCGACCCGGCCGAGCGCCGGGTCGCGGCCGCCGCAGCCGTCGTGGGCAGAACGTTCGAGCCGGACATCGTCGCATCCGCGCTGGACGCCGGACTCGACGAGGTTCTCGACGCGTGCACGGCGCTCACCGACCGCGGCATCCTGCGGCGCGTGGGCGAGGACCGGTTCGCGTTCGGTCACGACCTGCTGGCGGAGGCCGCGGTCGCGTACGCCGAGCGTAATGTGACGCGCGCGATGCATCTCGCGACCGCCGACCGGCTCGTCAAGCATGGGGCGCTCGGCGCCGACGTCGACGAGGCGATCGGCGCCCACCTCGAGCGCGCGTTCCGGCTGACGAGCGGCGACGGCGACCGCGAGGCGACCGGACGACGCGCGGCCGAGCATCTGGTCCGCGCGGCACGCGGCGCCGCAGACGTCGGCGACGAGGACGCATCGTTGATCCTGCTCCGTCGCGCGGCGGCCGTCCTGCGCTCGGACGACGCCGAACGCGGGCTCCTGCTGCTCGACTCGGCGGCCGCGCTCGAGGCGCGCGAGGAACGCGGCTCCGCCGAACGGCTCCTCGGGGACGCGATCCACGCCGCGCGCACGGCCGGCGACGAACTCCTGGAGCTCCGAGCGCTCGTCGCGCGGGCGCGGCTGCTCGCCACGGCATCACGGCTCGAGGATCAGATCGAGGCGCTCCGCGACGCCGCTGATGCCGCGATCGTGACCGCGACCGCTCGCGACGACGCGACCACCGCCGCGACCGGTTGGTCGGCGCGCGGCTGGGTGTACACGGTGCGCGGACACTTCGCGGGCGCCGCGGGTGCGTTCGAGCAAGCCGCCGATGCCGCCGCGGCGGCCGGACGGCGGCGTGACGAGCTTTCCGCGCTCCGCGACCTATCGGCCGCGATCGTCGACGGGCCCGCGCCCGTGGCGGAAGCGATCGACCGCTGCGCCGCGCTGGTGAAGCGCACACGCGGCACCTCGGTCGAGGCCGAGGCGACGGCGGCGCTCGCCGTTCTGCTCGCGCGGGCCGGCCGAAAGGACGACGCGGCGCAGACGGTCGAACGAAGCAGGGAGCTGAGCGGCGACGACGCGACGGCCGTCCGGATCCGTGCCGCGTTCGTCGCGCGGCACGCGGGCGGCGCCGGGCGCGCCGAGGAGTCGCTCGGGAACGCGATCGTCGCCGCGCCGCGCACGACCGATCGCGGCGCGGCGCTCGCATCGCTGGCGTACGTCCTCACCGAGCTCGGCCGAACCGGCGAGGCCGTGCGGGCCGCCGACGACGCGGCATCGCTCGCCGACGAGGACGATGTCGTGTCCCAGGTGACGTGGCGGGCGGCGAAGGCTCGCTGTCTCGCGGCTGCCGGCGAGCACGCCGATGCGCGGGCGCTCGTCCGGCTCGCGCTCCGGCTCGCCGATCAGACCGACCTCTCGGAGCTGCGCGCGCGCACCCGGCTCGACCTCGCGGACGTCCTCCTCGCGTCGGGCCTGGCGAACG
>DATAEU010000119.1:0-16060 GCA_036257835.1 Actinomycetota bacterium
CGGGCTGTCGTTCCCGCACGCCGAGATGCCGGGCATCGACCTCGTGCTGCCCGATATGGAGTACGTGCGACAGTCCCGCGACCGGGTGGCGGCCGTCGTCCTCACCCACGGGCACGAGGACCACATCGGCGCGCTGCCGTATCTGCTCCGCGAGTTCGAGGGGCGCGTCCTGCCGATCTACGGGACGCCGTTCACGCTCGCCCTGCTGAACGGCAAGCTCGAGGAACACGGCGTCCGCGATCGGGCCGAGTTCCGTCCCGTGACGCCGGGCAACGACGAGCGGGTCGGCCCCTTCTCCCTGCGGTTCATGCGGGTGACGCACTCGATCCCCGAGGGCGTCGCGGTCGCGATCGACACCCCGGTCGGCTCGATCCTGCACACCGGCGATTTCAAGATCGACCAGACCCCGCTCGACGGCCGTCCGACCGACCTGCATGCGCTCGCCGAGGAGGCCGGCCGCGGCGTCCATCTGCTGCTGTCGGACTCCACGAACGCGGAGGAGGCCGGCTACACGGCAAGCGAGCGGAGCGTCGGCCCGGTACTCGCCGACATCGTCGCGCGTGCGCCGCAGCTCGTCGTCGTCGCGTGCTTCTCGAGCCACATCCACCGGATCCAGCAGGCGATCAACGCCGCGCGTGCCAGCGAGCGCGTCGTGGCGTTCCTCGGTCGGTCGATGCATCAGAGCGTCCAGGCGGCGCGGGCGCTCGGTCTCCTCAGCGTGCCGGACGAGGACATCGTCTTGATCGAGGAGGTCGAACACCTCGATCCCTCGCGCGTCGTCGTGATCTCGACGGGGTCGCAGGGCGAACCGCTCTCGGCGCTCTCGCTGATGGCGGCCGAGCAGCACAAGTGGGTCAAGCTGCACGACGGCGACACGGTGATCCTCTCGTCGTCGCTGATCCCGGGCAACGAGCCCGCGATCCACCGCGTGATCGACGGCCTGTACCGGATCGGCGCGGACGTGTACCACGTTCCCTCCGCGCCGGTGCACGCCTCCGGTCACGGCGCGCAGGAGGAGCTGAGGTTGATGCTGTCGCTCGTCCGGCCGCGGTGGTTCATTCCGGTGCACGGCGAGCGGCGACACCTCGCGCACCACGCCAAGCTCGCGACCGAGGTCGGCGTCCCGGCCGATCACGTGATCGTGTGCGAGGACGGCGATCAGGTCGAGGTTGGGGAGAAGGTCGAGATCGTCGGGCGCGTGCCGGCGGGCATGACGTTCGTCGACGGGCTCGGCATCGGCGACGTCGGCCAGGCGGTGTTGCGCGACCGCCGCAAGCTCTCCGCCGACGGCGTCGTCGTGGTCGTGCTCGCGATCGACTCGCACCGCGGCGACGTCGTCGCCGGCCCCGACCTCGTGAACCGCGGCTTCGTGTTCGACGAAACGGCCGGCGACATCCTTGAACAGGGCCGCGACCGCGTCATGATTGCCCTGAACGAGTCGGCGGCCGGCGAGGTCGTCGACCGAGGCATGCTCGAACAGACCGTCCGGCGGACGCTGGGCAAGTACTTCTACGAGGTCACCCAGCGAAAGCCGGTGATCCTGCCCGTGATCATGGAGGTGTAGTGGCGACGAAGACGAAGCGGCGCGCACCCGCGAAGAAGAGGCGCGCCGCCTCCTCGAAGCGCGCTTCCGTCCGGCAGCACCTGGCCCCCTGGGCGCGTGACGCGATCGGCATCGGCCTCGTCGTGTTCGCGTTGATCGCGGTCCTCGCCGTGTGGTTCGACGCCGCGGGCGTCGTCGGCCACGGGATCGATGTCGCCCTGCACGCGGCCGTCGGCTCGGCGGCGGTGACGTTCCCCGCCATCGCGCTGTATTGGGGCGTCCTGATGCTGCGCCACTCGATCGCCGAGCAGCGGGCGCGGATGTTCATCGGATTCGCGATCGCGGTCGTCGGCATCCTCGCCATCACGTCGCTCGCGCGCGAGAACCCCCGGCCCTTCACCGGGTACCACGACGTCCGCGACGCCGGCGGCGTGATCGGCGCGGTCCTCGCGTGGCCGTTGTCGAAGGCGCTCTCGGAGATCGGCGCCGCCATCGTGGGCGCCGGTCTGGCGGTGCTCGGGCTGTCGATCTTCACGGGTACACCGTTGTCATCGGCGTGGTCGTGGCTGTCGGAGCGTCTCGAGGACCTCCGTGCCGCGCGCGAGGCCGTGGACGACGGCGAGGCCGCGGGGGCCGAGGAGCGCGAGCGGATGTTCGGCCGCCGTCTCGATCGCGTCGAGACGGCGCCGTCGATGCCGGTGATCGACGTGAGCGACGACGGCGAACCCGCTCTGCTCGTCGAGGAGCTCGAGGACGTCCTCGACGACGACGAGGAGGGCGAGGACGACGGCGTGCACGTGCCCCTCGCGCCGAGGAGCGCGCCAGGCGCGTACGCGCTGCCACCCGTCGACCTGCTCCGCATCGCGCCGCCCGCCGCCGGCAGCTCGCTCGACGAAGAGCACACGATGGAGGCGCTCGAGCGGACGTTCCACACGTTCGGTGTCCCCGCGCACGTCGTCGCGGCGCACCGCGGCCCCACGGTGACGATGTACGAGGTCGAGGTGGAGGCCGGCACCAAGGTCAACAAGGTCCTGAACCTCGCAGAGGACATCGCCTATGCGCTCGCCACGCCCGACGTCCGGATCATCGCGCCGATCCCCGGCCGGTCGGCGATCGGCGTCGAGGTGCCCAACAAGGTTCGGGACTTCGTGATGCTCGGTGACGTCCTGCGCGCGGCCAGCAAGGACGACCGGCATCCGCTCTCCGTCGCGCTGGGCAAGGACGTGCACGGCCGCGCGCAGATGGTGAACCTCACGAAGATGCCGCACCTGCTGATCGCCGGCGCGACCGGCGCCGGCAAGTCCAGCCTGATCAACTGCTTCATCACGAGCATCCTCATGCGGACGACGCCCGACGAGGTCAAGCTCGTCCTGGTCGACCCCAAGCGTGTCGAGCTGTCCCACTTCGCCGACCTGCCGCACCTGCTCTCGCCCGTCATCGTCCATCCGAAGCGTGCCGCCGAGGCGCTCGGCTGGGTGGTCCGCGAGATGGAGCAGCGGTACGAGCTGCTGGCGATGTGCGGCGTCCGCGACATCGACAGCTACCGCGCGGGCCTGTCCGAGGGGACGCTGCGGATCCCGCCGGGGCAGGAGGAGAAGTTCACGGATCTCCCGTACATCCTGGTCGTGATCGACGAGCTCGCGGACCTGATGATGGTCGCGCCGCGCGACGTCGAGGACGCCATCTGCCGGATCGCGCAGATGGCGCGCGCCGTCGGGATCCACCTGGTCGTCGCGACGCAGCGCCCCAGCGTCGACGTCGTCACCGGCCTCATCAAGGCGAACATCCCGAGCCGGATCGCGCTGATGACGTCGAGCCAGGCCGACTCCCGCGTCATCCTCGACATGAACGGCGCCGAGAAGCTCGTCGGCCACGGGGACATGCTCTTCGCGCCGTCGACAGTGTCCAAGCCGGCGCGTCTGCAGGCCGCGTGGGTGACCGAGAAGGAGATCGAGCAGATCTCGGAGTGGATCCGCTTGCAGCGCGAGCCGGTGTACGAGGCGCACGTCGAGGGCCTCGGCCGTCCTCCCGTCGAGGGGGAGGACCACGACGGCGGCCTCGGGGGCGACGACGAGCTGCTGGAACTGGCGGCCGACCTCGTGATCCGCTCGCAGCTCGGATCAACGTCGATGCTGCAGCGAAAGCTCAAGGTCGGCTTCGCGCGTGCGGGCCGGCTGATGGACCTGCTCGAGGAGCGCGGCATCGTGGGTCCGTCGCTCGGCTCGAAGGCACGAGACGTGCTGATCACGCCGGAGGAGTGGGTGGAGTCGCGCGCCGCGGCCTCCGGATAACCGGGGGTGCGAGCGCAACGCGCGAGCGGTAGTCCCCCGAGCTACGGGGGAGTTCGGGGGACTCGAGCAGCGAGCGCAACGCGCGAGCGGTAGTCCCCGAGCTACAGGACGTTCAGGAGCTCGTTCACGAGGAGCAGCGTCTCCGCGTGCCGCTCATCCTCGACGATGACGCTCGAGCCGGTCCATGGCTCCTTCGCCCAGTAGTCGAAGATCATCGACGGTGTGAAGCCGCGAGCGAGGGCGCCGCGGTAGCTGCGCACCATCTCCGCCCCGAGGTCGATCGCCCACGGGTGGACCAGGAAGCCGCCGCGCAGCCCGTCCGCCGAGAGCCAGACCGCGCCGACGAGTCCCCACACGCCATCGTCCTGTCGCCCCGAGACCAGCACGTAGTGAACCGCCCGCTCGCCTTGGAGCTCGAGCGCCGACGGCGCGTCCGCCGCCGCGAACGGCGAGGCCTCGCCCCGGGTCGTTCTCGTCCTCGGTGCCATTGCCCCTCCCGACGAGGTACCCCGAAGGTAGTCGGCCGGGCAACCCGAGGCATCGGGCGGAGGGATTAGGACCTTGAGCCCGGGTCGTGCCCGGCGGCCGCCCGGCGCGCCTCGGCGATGACGCCGGCAGCCTCCGCCCGGTCGCCGAACCCGCCGGTCTCGACCTTCTTCTGCTCGAGGTCCGTTTCTCGAGCCCTTCGGGATCTCGACCACGACGGTCACGGTGCCGGGCTCGGGCGACGACACGGCCGGAGTGTAGCGTCGGTGCTCAGGTAGGATGCCCCGGACCCCGGGACCGCACGAGGGAGAGGTCGCGTGCAGCGTTCGACGATCGGGGTGGGCCCGGCACTGCGCAAGGCCAGACAGGCGCGCGGCGTGTCGATCGCCGAGGCGAGCCGGGACACCAAGATCCGCCAGGAGTTCATCCAGGCGCTCGAGGACGAGCGGTTCGACCGGCTCCTCGGCGACGTCTACGTCCGAGGCGCGCTGCGCTCGTACTCCACCTACCTCGGGCTGCCCGCCGACCGCGTCGTCTCGCGCTACGCGCGCTCGGCGGGAGAGCCGCCGCGTGTCACGTCAACGCCGGCCGCGACCGAGGCCGTCGTCGGCGCTCCCCGGGTCCGCGACAACCACCGACTGATCGCGATGGTCGCCGTGACGCTCGTCGTGCTGGCCGGGGCCTTCAAGATCCTGGCCGGCGGCGGGGATGCTCCTCCCGTGGCCCAGACGGCGGCCGTCGCCCGGACGCAGCCGCTCGACCAGCCGGCGGGTCCGGGAATCTCGCTATCCGTCTCCACCCCGAACGATCCCGTCGATGTGACCGTTCGGATCGACGGCGCCGCACCGACGACGTTCTCGCTCCTTCCCGGCGAGAGCCGCGCGTTCGTCGCCGATCGCACCGTCACCGTCCGGCTGTCGAAGGGCGGAACCGCGGAAGTCGTCGTGAACGGCCGCGACTACGGGACCCCGGGGCGCGCCACGCACACGTGGAAGCAGACGTTCAGCTACCAGACGTCGCCGGCCGGCACGTCGCCCGGCGCATCCCCGTCGGCGGGCGCCTGATCGCGTGCGGGTCGAGGTCGTCGGCGTCGGCACGGAGTTGCTGCTCGGGCAGATCGCGAACACGAACGCCCAATGGATCTCCGAGCGGCTGGCCGAGATCGGCCTCGACGTCCTGTTCCACGACGTCGTCGGCGACAACCACGAGCGGATCGTCGAGGTCCTGCGGCTGGCGGCCGGCCGTTCCGAGGCCGTGATCGTCACCGGCGGTCTCGGACCGACGCAGGATGACATCACGCGCGAGGCGGTTGCCGAGGTCGCCGGAGCGCCGCTCGTCCGACGGCCGGAGCTCCAGGACTGGCTGCGTCGCCGCTTCGAGCGGATGGGTCGGGCGATGCCCGAGTCCAACCTGCGGCAGGCGGACGTGCCCGAGGGCGCCGAGGTGATCGAGAACGAGCGCGGCAGCGCGCCCGGCCTCGTCGTCCGGGCGAACGGCGCGACGATCTTCGCGCTGCCCGGGGTGCCGGCCGAGATGCGGCAGATGATGCGCTCCACCGTCCTGCCGCGGCTCGCGGCCGAGTCGGGACCGGCCGGCATCGCGTCGCGGCAGATCCGATCCGTCGGGATGGCCGAGTCGATGATCGCGGAGATCCTGGACGATCTCTTCCACGGCTCGACGAATCCGACGGTCGCCTATCTCGCCGGCGGGGGAGAGGTCCGGGTTCGGCTGACCGCGAAGGCGACGACGCTCGGCGAGGCGGACGCGCTGATCGCGCCCGTGGTCGAAGAGGTCCGGGGACGGCTCGGGGACGTCGTCTACTCGACCGGCGACGAGGAGCTCGAGCACGTCGTCGCGCGCGACCTCGAGGCGGCGCGCAAGACCGTCGCGTGTGCCGAGTCGGTCACCGGCGGCGGCGTGGCGAAGCGGCTGACCGCGGCTCCCGGCGCCTCGGCCTATTTCCGCGGCGCGGCCGTCGTCTACACCGCCGAAGCCAAGGAGCGCGTCCTCGGCGTGTCGCACGAGACGATCGAACGCGAGGGTGTCGTCAGCGAGGCGTGCGCGCGCGAGATGGCGGCCGGCGCGCGCCGGGTGTTCGACGCGGACGTCGCCGTCTCCCTCACCGGCTCGGCGGGGCCAGAGCCGCACGACGGCGCACCACCGGGCACGGTCTGGATGGCGCTCGATGCCGGCGACGTCGCGCACGCGCGCGAGCTCCGGATGCCGGGCGACCGCGCGACGGTGCTTCGATGGTCCGAGCAGGCGGCGCTCGATCTCCTCCGCCGCTACCTCGGCGGGCTGCCGCTGCCCTCGGGCCCGAGCCTCGTGTGATGGCTCGCGATCGCGCCTCGCGCGAGGGGGCGAAGTCGTTCCGGCTCTTCGTCGCCGTCGACGTTCCCGAGGAGGTACGGTGGGCCGTCGCGTCGGCGGTCGAGCCGCTGCGCGAGGCGTTTTCGAGCGCTCGCTGGGTCCCGATCGAGAACCAGCACGTCACGCTGAAGTTCCTGGGGGCGACCGGGCCCCGGCTGATGGATCGGGTGACCGAGGCGGTCGAGGACGTCGCCCTGGCCGCCGCGCCGTTCTCGACACGCGTCGACGGGCTCGGCGCGTTCCCGAACGAACGAAGGGCGCGCGTCCTGTGGGCCGGCCTGGCCGATCCGGACGGTCGACTGGTCGGGCTCGCCGGCGCCCTCGAGGAGGCGCTCCGTCGCGATTTCCCGCCCGAGGAGCGGGCCTTCACGCCGCACCTGACGGTGGCGCGGTTCGAGCCGCAGGTGCGGCTCGAGGGGCTCGCGGCCCTCACCACCGATCCGTTCGAGGTGGACCGCGTGGTGCTGTTCCGCAGCCACCTTCGTCGCCCCGCGCCCGTCTACGAGCCGCTCGCGACGTTCCTCCTCGGTGGTTGAACTCGAACACGTGTTCGGGTACGGTTCCCGTCGGGTTGCACGAGCGTAACTACGGGTCTGTAATGAAGGCCTGGGATGAAGGCCTGGGATGAGGGTCGGTGATGGGTCCGTGATGAGGGTGTGTATCGACGTGGGCGGCTTCGATGTCAGACCTCGGCACTAGCGTGCGCCGTGTCGGGGAGGCCGGCCGCGGTGGCCGGCAGGAGGAGGCTTCGCACATGGATCGCGAGAAGATGCTCGACGTCGCGCTGACGCAGATCGAGAAGCAGTACGGCAAGGGCGCAGTGATGCGCCTCGGCGAGCACCCGATGGGCGCCGGCATCTCGGTCATCCCGACGGGATCCATCGCGCTCGACATCGCGCTCGGCGTCGGGGGCATCCCGCGCGGGCGCATCGTCGAGGTCTTCGGGCCCGAGGGCTCGGGCAAGACCACCGTCTGTCTGCACATCATCGCGGAGGCTCAACGCAAGGGCGGCATCGCCGCGTTCGTCGACGCAGAGCACGCGCTCGACCCCACCTACGCGCAGCGCCTCGGCGTCGACATCGACGAGCTGCTCGTCTCGCAGCCGGACTCCGGCGAGCAGGCGCTCGAGATCGCCGACATGCTCGTGCGCTCGGGTGCGCTCGACCTCGTCGTCATCGACTCGGTCGCGGCGCTCGTGCCGCGCGCCGAGATCGAGGGCGAGATGGGCGACACGCACGTCGGCCTGCAGGCGCGGCTGATGTCGCAAGCCATGCGCAAGCTCAACGGCTCGCTCTCGCGCTTCGACACCACCGCCATCTTCATCAACCAGCTCCGCGAAAAGATCGGCGTGATGTTCGGCAACCCCGAGACGACGCCGGGTGGCCGCGCGCTCAAGTTCTATTCGTCCGTGCGCTTGGACGTACGGAAGGTCGAGAACCTGAAGGATGGGACCGACATCGTCGGCTCCCGGACGCGGGTCAAGGTCGTCAAGAACAAGGTGGCGCCGCCCTTCCGTCAGTGCGAGTTCGACATCATGTACGGCCTCGGCATCTCCAAGGAGGGCAGCCTCCTCGACGTCGGCGTGGATCTCGAGCTCGTCAAGAAGAGCGGCGCGTGGTTCACGTACGACGGGGAGCAGCTCGGCCAGGGCCGCGAGAACGCGCGGCAGTTCTTGATCGAGCACACCGACGTCGCGGGGGAGATCGAGCGCCGGGTCCGCGAGGCGGTCGGGCTCACGTCGTTCGCCGAGGACGCGGACCAGCCGATCGCCATCGTGCCCGACATCGCCGAGGACGCGGCCGCCAACGGCAAGAAGGCCGCCGCCAAGGACCGCGACGCTCAACCGGCAACCGCCGGCTGACCGGCGTGGCTGCCGGCAAGCTCCCCCTCCACGAGCGCGCGCTCCGGCTCCTCGCGGTTCGCCCACGGACCAGACGCGAGCTGCAGACGCGCCTGGTCCGTGCCGGCTTCGATCCGCACCAGGTCGCCTCCGAGCTCGACCGGCTCGAGGAGGTCGGGCTGGTCGACGACGCCCGGTTCGCGGTCGAGTTCGCCGAGCACGCGCTCGATCGCCGCCTCGAGGGCCGGCGCGCCGTGGCAGCCGGCCTCGCGGCCAAGGGCGTCGACCGCCGCCTGATCGACGAGGCCCTGCAGGCCGCCTCCGAGGACGACGACGGCGACCGCCTCGCCCGGCTCGCCCGGGCGCGCGCGGGTCGGCTCGCAACGCTCCCGACGGAGGCCGCGTACCGCCGGCTGGTGTCCTTCCTGGTGCGCCGCGGCCACGAGCCGGGCGCGGCTCGCGCCGCCGCAGCCCGGGCGCTCCGCCTGGTAGCCGACGCCTCCGAGTCGACGTAGCGGCCGTCCCGCCTTGCCTCTTGCGAGGTCAGGCCGTACATTGTCGATCGAGAGGCTTTCCTACATCGACCGTTCGATCGACGTGTCTGATCACCTAACCGTTCGTACGCAGGAAGCACACCGGCGCCAGGGATGCCAGAACCCGCGGAGGGTTTCGGCACCCTAAGGGCGCGCCCCTTCGGCTATCCGGACACACGGCGGGCCGGCCGTGGGAGGGCCTCTCGTTCGGCTTTCCTGATGTCTGGAGGCAACGCACATGGGATCGGTGATCGCCGGGGTCGTGGCGCTGATCCTCGGGGTCGCGATCGGGTTCGTCGTTCGCAAGACGATGGCTCAGTCGCAGGCCCAGAGCGCCGAATCCCGGGCCCAGAAGCTGGTCCTCGATGCGGAGCGCGAGGCGGAGCAGGTCGTCCGCACCGCCCTCGTCGAGGTGAAGGACGAGATCGGCGCGACGCGTCGAGAGGCGGAGGAGGAGGTCCGCACCCGGCGCGAGGAGATCAAGCGCCAGGAAGCGCGCCTCACCCAGAAGGAGGAGACGCTCGAGCGCAAGCTCGCGGAGATGGATCGCCGCTCGGCCGAGATGGACGACCGCGACCAGCAGCTGCAGAAGGTGCGCCAGCACCTCGAGCACGCCGCCGAGCAGCATCGCCAGCGACTCGAGTCGGTCGCCCAGATGACCTCACAGGAGGCGCGCGAGGCGCTGATGGCGCAGGTCGTCGAGGAGGCCAAGCGCTCGGCGATGGGGCAGGTCCGCGAGATCGAGCAGCGGGCACGTGAGGAGGGCGAGGAGCGCGCGCGAAAGATCGTGACGATCGCGATCCAGCGCGTGGCATCCGAGCAGACCAGCGAGTCGACGGTGAGCGTCTTCTCGCTCCCGTCGGAGGATATGAAGGGCCGAATCATCGGCCGCGAGGGACGCAACATCCGCGCGTTCGAGGCGGCGACCGGCGTCAACCTCATCATCGACGACACACCCGAGGCCGTCGTGCTGTCGTGCTTCGATCCGGTCCGCCGCGAGACCGCCCGCCTGACGCTCGAGAAGCTCGTCGTGGACGGCCGCATCCATCCGGCGCGGATCGAGGAGACGTACGAGCGCTCGCAGAAGGAGATCGAGGAGCAGATCCGCCGCGCCGGCGAGTCGGCGGTCCTCGAGGTCGGCATCACCGACATGCATCCCGAGCTGATCAAGCTCCTCGGCCGCTTGCAATACCGCACGTCCTACGGACAGAACGTGCTGCGGCACCTCATCGAGTCGGCGCACATCGCGGCCGCGATCGCGTCCGAGCTCGGCCTCGATCCGCGGGTCCCCAAGCGCGGCGCGCTGCTCCACGACATCGGCAAAGCCGTTACCCACGAGGTCGAGGGCTCGCATGCCATCATCGGCGCCGAGATCGCCCGCCGGCTCAAGGAGGCGCCCGAGGTCGTCCACTGCATCGAGTCGCACCACGGCGAGGTCGAGCAGCGGACGGTCGAGGCCGTGATCGCGCAGATCGCCGACGGCATCTCGGGCGGCCGGCCGGGCGCGCGTCGCGAGTCGCTCGAGACCTACGTCAAGCGCCTGGAGCGCCTCGAGGAGATCTGCGCCGGGTACCCCGGCGTCGAGAAGGTCTACGCGATGCAGGCCGGGCGCGAGGTCCGCGTCATGGTGAAGCCGCAGAACGTCGACGATCTGTCGGCGCAAGTCATGGCCCGCGACATCGCCAAGCAGGTCGAGGAGGAGCTCCAATACCCCGGCCAGATCAAGATCACCGTGGTGCGCGAGACGCGCTCCGTTGAGTACGCCCGGTAGCCTGGGGAGCCTGATGGGCGAGTCGGGCCGGCGGTTCCTGTTGCGCACCTTCGGGTGCCAGATGAACGAGCACGACTCCGAGCGCATCGCCGGGCTGCTCACGGCCGACGGCTACGTCCCGACCGACGACGCCGCGGACGCCGAGGTCGTCGTGTTCAACACCTGCGCGATCCGCGAGAACGCCGACAACCGTCTGTACGGGAACCTGGGACACCTGCGGCCGCTCAAGGCCGCGAACCCGCGGATACGCATCGTGGTCGCCGGCTGCCTCGCGCAGAAGGACCACGGGCAGATCCAGGAGCGCGCCCCCTGGGTCGATGTCGTCGTCGGTACGCACGCACTGCCGGCGCTGCTCGACCTGATCCGCCGCTCCGAGGCCGACGGGCCGCAGATGGACGTCCGTGAGTACACGGAGGTCTTCCCCAGCGCGCTCCCGGCGCGGCGCGAGGTCGCGCACCACGCGTGGGTCTCGATCGCCGTCGGGTGCGACAACGCGTGCACGTTCTGCATCGTGCCGCTCGTCCGCGGTCCGCAGCTGTCGCGCCCGCTCGGCGACGTCCTGGCCGAGGTGCGGGGCCTCGCCGGAACCGGCGTCGTCGAGGTCACGCTGCTCGGGCAGAACGTGAATACCTACGGGCGCGACCTCACGGTGCCCGGCTCCAGTCGCCTGCCGCTGTTCGCCGACCTGCTTCGAGCGGTGAACGACGTCGACGGCCTGCGCCGGATCCGGTTCACCAGCCCGCATCCGCACGACTTCACGTCCGACGTCATCGAGGCGATGGCCGAGAGCGAGAAGGTGTGCGAGCACATCCATCTCCCGCTCCAGTCCGGCTCGGACGCGGTGCTGAAGGCGATGCAGCGCTCGTACCGCAGCCAGCGGTACCTGTCGTGGCTCGACCGGATCCGCGAGGCGATCCCGGGCATCGCGGTCAGCACCGACATCATCGTCGGGTTCCCCGGCGAGACGGAGGAGGACTTCGGCGCGACGCTCGACGTCGTCGCACGCGCGCGATTCGACCAGGCGTACACGTTCCAGTACTCGCGGCGCCCCGGTACTCGCGCCGCGCAGCTGCCGGACCAGTTGCCGAAGGAGGTCGTCCAGGAGCGGTTCGACCGGCTGGTCGCGCTGCAGGAGTCGATCTCGCTCCAGCGCATGCGGGACGAGGTCGGCCGGGTCCATGAGGTCCTGATCGAGGGCGTCGGCCGCAAGGGCGGCGCGCGGGGCAGGACGCGCACCAACAAGGTGGTGCACGTCGACGAGGCGCTCGGGCCGGGAACGTTCCTCGACGTGCGCGTGGTCTCGGCGCACCCGCATCATCTCGTCGGCGCGCGTGTCTCCGCGCGGCTCGACACGCGGGAGCCGGTCCCCGCCGTCTGATGCGCCGTTCGGCCGCGTTCGCCGCGTGATACCGGGCGAGACGCTCCTCGCGCTGGTCGGCCCGACCGCGTCCGGCAAGACGGAGGCCGGCGTCGCCGTCGCGGAGGCGCTCGGCGCGGAGGTCATCTCGGTCGATTCGACGACGATCTACCGCGGGATGGACGTGGGCAGCGCGAAGCCGACGCCCGAGCATCGGTCGCGCGTGGCGCACCACCTCGTCGACGTCGCGGATCCGGACGAGTCGTTCACCGTCGCGCGGTATCAGGCGCTGGCGCGCGAGGCGATCGACGACATCATCGCGCGGGGACGGCGCGTGCTGCTCGTGGGGGGCTCGGGCCTGTACTTCCGTGCGATCGTCGACGACCTCGCGTTCCCGCCGACCGACGCCTCCACACGGGCGGCGCTCGAGGATGAGGCCGCGGCCGTCGGCGGCGGCGTGCTCTACCGGCGGCTCCAGGAGCTCGATCCGGTCGCCGCCGGGCGCATCGAGCCCGACAACGTGCGCCGGACGATCCGCGCGCTGGAGGTCGCGGGCGTGACGGGGCGACGGTTCTCGGAGTTCGCCGCCGACTGGACGCGGTATCGCGATGAGCGTGTTCGCGCGGCCGGGATCGACCTCCGGCGCGACGTGCTCGCGCGCCGCATCGACGAGCGCGTCCGGGCGCAGCTCGACGCCGGCTTCCTCGACGAGGTTCGCATGCTGCTCGATCGCGGGATCGAGCGTTCACCGACCGCGCGGCAGGCCATCGGGTACGCTGAGGTGTCACGGTTCCTGGCCGGGGAGTGCTCCCTCGACGAGGCCGCGGCATTGATCGTGAGGCGGACGAAGGCACTGGCCAGGCGTCAGACGGCGTGGTTCCGGCGAGACCCGCGCATCCGGTGGTTCACCGCCGGCGAGGCCGGGGCGGCCGACGTCCTCGACGACGTGGTGGGGTATCTGCGTGGGTGAGCTGACCGTGTGGAAGTACCACGGGACCGGCAACGACTTCGTGATGATCGAGGACCTCGAGGACGAGCGTCCGTTGCGCGCGGAGCTCGTTGCCGCGCTCTGCGACCGCCACCGCGGCATCGGCGCCGATGGCGTGATCCGCATCACGCGCGCCGAAGACGGCGCGGCCGCGTCCTTCTTCATGGACCACTGGAACGCCGACGGCTCCGTCGCCGAGATGTGCGGCAACGGGATTCGCTGTCTCGCCAAGCTCGTGTTCGAGCGCCGCCACACGACCGACACCGAATTCGGCGTCGACACGCGTGCCGGCGTGAAGCACCTCTCCCTCGATACCGCCGGCGGCGTCGTTCGGGGCGTCACCGTCGGGATGGGACGGGCCCGCCTCGCGCGGCGCGACGTCCCGATGACCGGCGGCGATCCCGACGAGCCGTTCCTCACCGAGCCGTTCGACGTCGAGGGGCGGACGTACAAGGCGAGCGCGGTCTCGATGGGCAACCCGCACCTCGTCCTGTTCGTCGAAGAGGACCCCGCGCAGGTCGACGTCCACCGCATCGGTCCGGCGGTCGAGCGCGACCCCCGGTTCCCGGACAAGACCAACGTCGAGTTCGTCGCCATCGACGCCGACGGCGGCATCCGCCTCCGCGTGTGGGAGCGCGGCGTCGGCGAGACGATGGCGTGCGGCACCGGCGCGTGCGCGGCGCTCGTCGCGGCCAACGAGGCCGGTCTCGTCGCCCGCCGGGCGCCGGTCCGCTACCCCGGGGGCGAGCTGGTCGTCGAGCGCACCGACCAGCAGCTCCTCCTCACGGGACCCGCCGAGCGTGTGTTCGAGGCGACGGTCGACGACGCGTGGCTTGGCGCGAGGGGACTCCGATGAGGATCGCCAAGCGGATCGAATCGCTCCCGCCGTATCTGTTCGCCGGGCTGGACGCCAAGCTCGCCGTCAAGCGCGCGCAGGGCGTCGACGTCATCTCGCTCGGCGTCGGCGATCCGGACCTGCCGACGCCCGATCACATCGTGGCGGCGATGCGCGACGCCATCGCCGATCCGACCAACCATCGGTACCCGTCCTACTGGGGCAGCCTCGAGTTCCGCACGGCGGTCGCGGACTGGTACCGCGAGCGCTTCGGCGTCGAGCTCGATCCCACCACCGAGGTCATGGCGCTGATCGGGTCGAAGGAAGGGCTCGCGCACCTCACCGTCGCGTTCGTGGACCCCGGTGACGAAGCGCTCGTCCCGGACCCCGGCTACCCCGTGTACGCAGGCGCCACGCAGCTCGCGGGCGGCGTCGTCCGAACGTTCGCCCTGACCGCCGACGACGGCTATCAGCCGGACTTGGACGCGATCCGCCCGAACGAGCGTTCCAAGATCTTGTGGCTGAACTACCCGTCGAACCCGACGGCCGCCGTCGCCGAGCTCTCGGACTTCGAGCGCGCGATCGCGTTCGCGCGAGCGCACGACGTCCTTCTCGCGCACGACGCCGCGTACTCGGAGATCACGTTCGACGGCTACGTCGCGCCCTCGATCCTCCAGGCGCCCGGCGCGAAGGACGTCGCCGTCGAGTTCGGGTCGCTGTCGAAGCACTACAACATGACCGGGTGGCGCATCGGCTACGTCGTCGGCAACGCCGAAGCGATCCGCGCGCTGTCGATCGTCAAGACGAACCTCGACTCCGGACAGTTCAACGCCATCCAGCTCGCCGCGATCGAGGCCCTGTCGGGGCCGCAGGACCATCTCGACGTCCTGCGCGAGACGTACCGGCGCCGGCGCGACCTCGTCGTCGACACGCTGAACGGGCTCGGGTGGTCGCTGAAGCCGCCGCTCGGCTCGATCTACGTGTGGGTGCCGACGCGGAACGGGATGTCGTCATCCGAGTTCGCGGACCTGCTGCTCGACCGCGCCGGCGTGTTCGTGGCGCCGGGCAACGGGTACGGCGCCAACGGCGAGGGGTACGTGCGGTTCGCGCTGTCGGTGCCCGACGACCGGCTCGCCGAGGCGATGCAACGGATCGGCCACACGCTTGCGTGAGCACTCGAGCGCGGGCGGGGGTGACGGACCGATGAGCCAGAACGGACGCCGGCGCGGCGAGCATCGGACGACGATGCTCGAGTCGCCGCTGTCGGCGAGGTGGACGCCGCGCGTGCGCGAGATGGCCGTCCTGGTCGGCGTCGGCCGCGGCATCGAGGAGTCGGACCTCGACGAGCTGGCCGCGCTCGCCGACTCGGCCGGCGCGGACCCCGTCGCGAGGCTCGTCCAGACGCGGAGCGATCCGGACGCCGCCACGTTCGTCGGCAAGGGCAAGCTCGAGGAGATCCACCGCACCGTGCATTCGAGCGGGGCGGAGGTCGTGATCCTCGACGACGAGCTGTCGCCGGGGCAGCTGCGCAACCTGGAGGATCGGCTCGGCACGAAGGTGATCGACCGGACCGCGCTGATCCTCGACATCTTCGCGCTGCACGCGCGGTCGCGAGAGGGCAAGGCCCAGGTCGAGCTCGCGCAGCTCAACTACCTGCTGCCCCGCCTGCGAGGCTGGGGCGAGGCGATGTCCCGGCTCGGCGGCGGCATCGGGACGCGCGGCCCCGGCGAGACCAAGCTCGAGGTCGACCGCCAGCACATCCGCCGGCGCATCTCGAAGCTCCGCAAGGACATAAAGGATCTGGCGCGCACGCGCGACGTCAAACGGGGAGGCCGCGAGCGGAGCGGCGTCCCGCAGATCGCGATCGCGGGATATACGAACGCCGGCAAGTCGACACTGATGCGCGCGCTGACGGACGCCGACGTCCTCGTCGCCGACCAGCTGTTCGCGACGCTCGACCCGACCACGCGGCGCATCGAGCTGCCGAGCGGCCGAGCCGCGACGGTCTCCGACACCGTCGGCTTCGTGAGCAAGCTCCCGCACGAC
>DATAEU010000128.1:0-16028 GCA_036257835.1 Actinomycetota bacterium
CGCCCTGGGGCGTGAAGGGTTCGCTGTCCGACGCGGCGCTCCCGCCGCCGTACACCAAGGCCGTCTTCCTCAAGCGGCTGGTCGGCTGGGTCGCCTCGCTGCAGCCGCCCATCACCATCCCCCTGATCCTGCTCGCGATCGGCTGGACGATCTGGCGCTCGCGCCGCGACCGGCAGCCGGCCAGCGAGTTCGGGACGGTCTCGGCGGCATGGCTGCTGCCCTTGCTCGGTGCGTTCGGGTGGATCACCGGCGCCGCCTATCCGTACTACCGCTTCATGAACGCGACCGCGGGGCTGATGGCCCTGACCGGCCTCGGGACCTGGGTCGCCATCCGTTGGCTCACGACGGGTCACGAGGGCTGGCTCAGGATCGCGGGCGTCGTCGCGTCCATCGCCGTGGTCGCCTCCCTCGCGTTCGTCTGGGTCCAGGGCCGAGAGGCGTCGGGCTGGGCGAAGAGCCAGTGGATCGACCAGCCCACCCGAACCGCGCTCTCCGCCGTCGACGCCGTCGTCCGGGACTCGCCGAGCGACTCCCCCGTGATCTTCGTCGTGAACTACCAGGACTCGTACCAGGCCTACGGCTGGTCGAAGACCTTCACCAACGTCTCGCGCACCGGGCTGCCGGGCGACGCGGTGAAGCGCTCGATGACCTACTTCGGTTCGGTCCGGGATCTGCTGGCGAACCGGCCGACGGCCGGCACGGACCCGACGTACTCGAAGATGTCGCGCGGGTTCTTCCGCGAGGTCGAGGCGCTGCGCCGGCGGTACACCGGCGCGCCGTTGGTGTTCCTCATCCGGAACCTCAACGAGGGCACCGACAACGCGGCGATGCTCGACCAGAGCCCGACGCCCGCCGGTCTGATCAAGATCAGCGACGACGTCGCCGTCGTGACGGGTTCGACGTTCGCGACGCCATCGCCCGCCGCGATCGACGCCGCCGTGCGCGCCGAGGCGCAGACCGCCGCCCTGTACGCCGACCACCCAGGGATCTTCGGCAACCTCGGCCACACGTTGTGGGTGCTGTTCGCGCTGGCGCTGCTCGTCGTCGTGCCCGGGCTCATCGCGGCGAGGTTCTTCGAGCTCGAGGACGCGTGGGTGAAGATCGCGCTCATCCCCGGCCTGTCGTTCGGGCTGACGGTGTTGGCCGGACTGATCGTCGTCGCGGTCCTGCGCTCGCCGTTCTCGACGGCCGACGGGTGGGCCACGCTCGGGCTTGCGACTGCGATCGCGCTCGGCCTGCGGTTCGGCGACGGCGCGATCCGGCGGGCGCTGAACGGCTTCTCGTCGTTCTTCAACGGGATGTTCGCCGTTTTCTCGAACGTCGACTACGCGACGCTCATGGGCGTTCAGTTCCTGGCCCAAGGCGGCCAGGGGCTCGTCCAGGGCGCGATCGCGAAATCGCTCGCCTTCGGCGGCCAGAAGGGGTTCGACGTCCAGAACCTGCCCTCGGCGACGTACCTGCTCACCGTCGTCCTGTTCCTGTACGGGCCGTACACCATCCTGTCGCCGTTCATCGGCGTCGTGATCGACCGGTTCCCGCGTCGCCGCGTGGTCTGGTGGGCGTCGGTGATCACCGCGGTGATCGTCGCCGCCATCGCCGTGCTCGTGCTGGTCCCGCTCGGGAAGGGGACCACCGAGGGGAAGGTCGGCGCGACCGCAGGGCTGATCGTCGGGCTCCTGGCCGTGCAGGCCTTCGTCCGGGTCGTCCTCGCCGTGAAATCGGCCGCCATCCCCGACGTCCTCACCGGCAGGGATCTCCTGCAGGGGAACGGCCTGTCGCAGGCCGGCGGCGGCTTCTTCCAGGTCTTCGGGATCGGGGTGGGCGGCGTGCTCGCCGGGCTCTTCCCGCCGTTCGCGGCGGTGTTCGCCGGCGCGCTCGTCGTCGGCGTCGTCGCGATCGTCGCGATGCGCCTGCGGCACGCCGAGGCGACGCCGCACGAGTCGTCGTTCGCCAGGGAGGCGGCGCAGGTCGTACGGAACATCCTCGCCGGCCTGAGGGAAGTGGCCGCGCGCGCGCCGGCGGCGCTCGCGATCGTCTCGTTCCAGATGCTGCGATACCAGTTCTGGGGATTCGTGCTGTTCGTGTTCGGGCTCTACGCCAAGGATCTCGCGAAGGGCGGCAACGCCGACACCCTGTCGCTCGTGTTGTCCGGCGTCGGCGGGCTGCTCGGCGGGTTCCTCGGGATGGTCCTCGCGCAGCGGTGGAAGGACCGCGTCCCGCCGATCCGGCTGTTGCTCGGCTCGATGCTCCTCATCGGCGTCGCGACGGTTCTGTTCGGGGCGTGGGTGAGCGTTCCGGCGTTCGCGATCCTGTTGTTCTGCGGCTTCTTCGCGTTCTTCCTCGGGAAGATCTCGGCGGACACGATCATGCAGCAGACGATGCCGGACGATTTCCGCGGCCGCGCGTTCGCGCTGTTCGATATCGCGTACAACCTCGGCTTCATCGTGCCGGCCCTGCTCCTGGTCCTGCTCTGGGACAAGGGCCGTGTGCGCCCGCTCCTGATCGGTTCGGGACTCGTCTTCCTCGTCCTGACGGCGCTCGTCGCCCGCTGGGCATCGAGCATCAGGGACCAGTTCGCGACGAACGACGACGCCGTCGCCGACGGCCGCGGACCCCTAGCGTGACGCCGGATCGAACGCCCGACCCGGTGGAGGATCCGACCGGCTACCAGCGCATGATCCTGTCGCTCCTCGGCGACGACGATCCGGCGGAGGTGCAGGCTGGAACGCCCGACGCCGTCCGGGCGCTGCTCGTCGATGCCGGCGAGCGGGTCGCCGAACGTCCGGAACCAGCCGAGTGGTCGGTGCTCGAATGCCTGGGGCACATGCTCGATGCGGAGATCGTCGCGACCGCGCGATACCGCTGGGTGCTCGCGCAGGACCGTCCGAGGCTCATCGGCTACGACCAGGATCTGTGGGTCGATCGGCTGCGGCACGCCGAGGACGCGCCGAACGACCTCCTCGCGCTCTTCGAGTCGCTCCGGCGCGCGAACCTCGACCTGTCGACACGGTCGGGCGCTGAGGAGCGCGCTCGCGTAGGGCTGCACGACGAGCGGGGTGTCGAGAGTTATGAGTTGATCTTCCGCCTGACGGCTGGCCACGACCGGTTCCACCTCGACCAAGCGCGCCGGGCGCTCGTCGCTATCACCGCCTGATCACGGGCCGCCGAGCTCCTCCTGCCAGTTGGGGAAGTACCGGCCGATCGCGCTCGCGTCGAACGACCGCAGGATCGACTCCTTGGGCTCGCGCTCGAGCAGGAACCCGAAGCAGGCCAGGACGAACGCCCGAGGCGAGGAGAAGCACTCGGCGATCCTGACCGCGTCGGGATCGATCCGGACCTCGTGCGTCGTCGACGAGCCGTCATCGTCGGTCACCGTCACGACGAACGTCGCCAGGACGAGCGCCGGATCAGCCCTCTGGACGTCGATCCGCGTCACCTCCGTATCGTAGGAGCGTCAGGAGGTTGCATGCCCGAGGTTCGGACCGACGACGCGACGATCTACTACGAGACGGACGGCGAGGGCGAGCCGGTCACCGTCATCGCGCATGGCCTCACGAACAACCGCAACGAGCTCGCGGCCCTCACGCCGATGGTCCCTGGCACCAAGACGCGCTTCGACTTCCGTGGCCACGGCCGCTCGAGCGCTCCCAAAGCCGGCTATGCGTTTGCGGACTTCGCGCGGGATCTCGAAGCCGTCGCAGACGAGGTCGGCGCGACGCGAGCCGTCGGGACGTCCCTCGGCGCGGGGGCGATCGCCAACCTGCTCACCCGGCGCCCGGACCGGTTCGAGCGCATGGTGTGGTTGCTGCCGGCCGCGCTCGACCTGTCGTTCGCGTTCCGCGACCGGTACGAGGAGCTCGCCTCGATGCTCGAGGGCAAGACGCCGGAGGAGGCCGTCGACGCGGTCCTGTCGGATCCCGAGCGAGCGGCCGAGTACCTGCAGGCGCCGTGGCGGTTCGAGCTCGACCGGCTGATGTGGGAGCACGAGCACCCGGACGGCGTGGCCCGCGCGATCCGCGGAGCGATCACCGACTGGCCGGTTCGCGAGCGTGAGGACCTGTGCAAGGTGACCGCGCCGGTGATGCTGATCTGCGTCGAGGGCGATCCGATCCACCCGGCCGAGCTCGGTCCGATCCTGGCCGATCTGTTCCCGAACGCCGAGCTCGAGACCTTCGACGACGTGAGCGCCATGTTTTCGGCGATCCCGGTGCTCATACAGCGCGTGTCCGCGTTCCTGGCCGGCTAGGAGCGAGCGCCGGCCGCGGCGGCGGCCGGCAGGAGCGCCGGGGCCGGCGGCGGGAGGGTCAGCACGAACGCCGTCCCACCGTCCGATCCGTCCTCGACATCGACGCGGCCGCCGAGCTCCTCGACCATCCGGCCGACGAGGTGCAATCCGAGACCGAGCCCGCCGTAACGGCGCGTCGCCGACTGGTCCTCCTGGTGGAACCGGTCGAAGATCGTCGATCGACGTTCGGGCGCGATGCCAATGCCCCGGTCCCGCACGGCGATCCGCACGCACTCGTCGTCGGTGCACGCCGCGTCCACGTCGACCTCCTGATCGTCCGCCGAGTACTTCAGCGCATTGTCGAGCAGGTTCGTGAGGATCTGCGCGAGTCGGAAGCGATCGGTCACGACGAACGCGGCCTGGTTGGGGATCGCAGCGCGAACTCGGCCCTCGCCTCCGGGCAGCCCGCCCGCGACCTCGCGGAGCATCAGGGCGAGGTCGATCCGCTCGAGCACGATGGGGCGCTCGCGGTCGTCGAGCTCGGCGGCGGTCAGCACGTTGGTGATGAGTCGCATCAGCCGCTTCGCCTGGCCCTCGGCGGCGCCGATGAACTCGCTCCGCGCCATCTCGTCCTTCGCGAAGGCCGGCTGTTGCAGCGTCGACAGGTACCCGATGATCGAGGTCAGCGGCGTTCGCAGCTCGTGCGACACGGCCGCGACGAAGTCGTCCTTCTTCTTGTTCGCGGCGCGCAAGTCCTCGACGTTCTCCTGCTCGCGTTGCAGGAGCTCGTTGAGCCGCTCGTTCTGGCGGCGGATGTCGCGCGTGGCCCGGATCGCGATCGGCAGGAGCGCCGCGTACAGAAGCAGCAGCCCCGCGCCGAGGGTGATGCCGAGCGTCCGCAGGAGCCCGTTGATGTCGCCCTGCAGGATCGCGTAGTCCTGGTACACCTCGGCGACCGCCACGACCGGTCCGTGGGGCCGCAGGCGAAGCGGCGCATACGTGAAGAAGAGCTTGTCGGCTAGTCCGCGTTCGAACACGTTCTCGGGGTCGTGCAGATCCGAGACGCCGCTGTCGGCCTCGCCGCTCATGGCCGCCCGGATGTCGCCGACCTCGTCGGGGAAGCGGCGGCCGATGAGGGCAGGCTCGTCGGAATAGACGATCGTGGCGTCCCGGCGCCAAACCTTGATGCGGACGTCGCGTCCGTCGCCCAGGATCCGCGAGCGCACGAACGCATCGACGCGCGCGAGGTCCTCACCCGTGAGTGGCTCCGAGAGATCGACTCCCCTGAACGCGAGAGGGAGCACCGCCTTCGCCACGAACGTCGCATGGAAGCTGCCGCGCTCCTCGGCCTGGATCCGGACGTAGCGGACCAGGACCGCGCCGACGCCCGCGCCGACGAGTACGAACGCGACGAGGCTCCCGAGCGCGAAGCGGACGACGAGCCGAGGCGACCCTTGGGACCCGGACATGTCTCGACCGATATCGGTCGTCCGGCACCGCCGCTGAACCTCGAGACGCCGGGCGTGTAGGGGGCTCGGGTAGCCTCTCGCGCGTGCCAAGAGCCCAGCGACGCGGACCGGCCGCCGGCGGTGTCTTCGCCCTGGCGGCGGCGATCCAGTTCGGGATCGTCGTCGTCTTCTCCAGTCGCTTGGCGAACCGCGGGCTGCCGGTGACGTCGACGCTTGCCCTGCGGTTCGGCATCGCCGCCGCGATCCTGGCGGTCGTCCTGGCCGCGCTGGGGCGCCCCCTCGCGCCGGCCCGCGGCGAGCGTGTGGGTGCCGCCGCCCTCGCGGTGTTCGGATACGCGATCGAGGCGAGCGCGTTCTTCGCGGCGCTCGCGCACGGCACCGCCGCCGCCGTGACGCTCCTCTTCTACACGTACCCGGTCGTAGTGGCGCTCGGATCGTGGCTCGTGCTCGGGCGGGGTGCGCCGCCGGCCCGGACGACGGTGGCCCTCGCGCTCGCGACCGCCGGTGTGGCGATCGTCGTCGGCGTCGGCGGGTCGCTCGCGATCGAGCCGATCGGCGTCGTTCTCTCCCTGGTGTCGGCCTTCATCATCAGCGGTTATCTGCTCGGTGCGGACGTCGTGCTCCGCCGGACGCCCGCGCTCACCGGTTCGATGTGGGTCAGCGGTGCCGCGTCCCTCGCGCTCTTCGCCGCGTCCTTCGGCTCCGGGCGCTGGCATGCGCCGGCCGGGTGGTCGGAGTGGGGTCCGATCCTCGCGATGGGCATCGGGACAGCCGGGGCGTTCGTCTGCCTGCTCGAGGGCATCCGGCGGATCGGCGCCGAGCGCTCCTCAATCGTGTCCAGCGCGGAACCGTTCTCGGCGGCGATCCTGGCGTGGCTGTTCCTCGACCAGCCGATCGGCGCCGGCGTGGCGGTCGGCGGTGCGCTGATCCTGGCGGGCGCGGTCCTCGCGAGCCTCAACCGCGACCGTGTGCCCGAGGAACCGGCCGTCCCGTAGGCGTTGCGGCCGTCGGGACCCGACAGCGCCGAGCGCCGGCGTGGGGCTCAGGACCCGACGACGAACCCGAGCACCGCGAGCGCGACGTACACGACGAGCGCCCCGACGACCAGCGTCAACCGTAGGGACGGCTGGATCGGCGAGCGGCCGAGCGCGAAGTACCCGATCGGCCCGGCGAGCGGCACCGCCAGCACGACGATCATCCAGACGATCCGTCTGCCGTTCGGGACGGCGTCCTGCCGCGCGATGTCCCAGAGCGCGATCGATACCCACGCGCAGTACAGGACGATCGGCAGCGCGTACGCGTACAGCCCGAGCAGCAACGCCCACCAACTCGTCGCAAGCGGGAACCCCAGCACCGACATCTCCTCGCGATCGAGCACGACGAGCGGCGGCTCGGGCGTGCGGATGTGGAACGTCTCGGGAACGGCGACCTCGGCGACGGCAGGGTCGGGCGGCGCGAGCTCGGCGCCCGGCATCTGCGGCTGTGGTCCCGGCTCGGGCGCCGTCTTCCAGTCGCCGTGAGGGAAGTGGCCGTCCATCGCGTCCACGTAGAGGCTGAACGAGGCGAACGTCGTTCCGAGGTTGCCTCCGCCCAGCCGGCGGAGCGGCGACGAACAACCAAACTGCCATTGGATCGCGGCGGGAAGGCTCGTCGAGTACGTGTTGCGCTCGAAGCAGTCGCCGCCGGCCGAAGGCCCGGAGAGGACGAGGTCCGCGATCCCCGAGTCCGAGACGCGGTTGTCGCGGACGACGTTGTCGGACGTCGGCCAGAAGCTTCGATCGAGCATCGGGAACACCGCGATACCGAACCGCTCCTGCGCCGTCACGACGTTGCCGGCCACCAGGTTGCCGATGCCCCCGGTGATCCCGATGCCGATCCCGAACGCCGGATACTGCAACGGTTCCGCCGGCGCCGAGCGATCGTCGTTGTCGTGGACGACGTTGCCGGCGATCAGGACGCCATGCTGTGGCGCCAGCAGTTCCGAGTCGAGTGTGTTCGGCAGGATCCCGGCCATGTTGTACGCCCACTCGGAGTTCACGATCGACAGGTCACCACTCGCGTTGGTCCCGCTGAAGCCGAGCGCGTTGTGTTCCGCCGCGACGTCGGTGATCACGGCGTGGCACGGATCGCACTGACCGATGTAGAAGCCGGAGTCCGGATGCCCGCTCGCGTATGAGTGATCGAACTGTCCGTACTCGGAGGCGTACGCGAACATGCCGTAGTCGCCGTCGTCGTACGCCGTGAGGTACGAGCCTCGGTAGCCGAACACGCTGGACCACAGAAACCCGTCGAGCAGGTAGTGGCGCGCAGTCATGTTCTCGAGTGTCACCCCATCGGCCTCGATCACCTGGATGCCGTTGTCGAGCCGGAAGTCGCCGTCGAGGATCACCCGGTTTCGGTCGGTGCCGCGGATCGTGACGAACGGCGTCGTCACGACGACGGCCTCGACGTAGACGCCCGGCGATATCAGGACGAGCCCGCCCGGCTGCGCTCGATCGACCGCGGCCTGGATCGTCGGCGCGTCCTGCGGAACGCGAACGGTCGGAGCCGGCGCTGAGGGAGGCGTCTCCCGACCCGGCCCGACGCCCACCGCGGTACCCGGGATCGGCGCGTCGCCGACGACGATCGTGCCCGTCATACCGGCGCCGGGAGCCCCGTGGAATGAGCAGTGGTACGGGAATGCGCCCATCTGGTCGAACCGGTGCTCGAACGTTTCGCCGGGGCGGAGCTTCGGCGAACGCCACGAACCGTCGTCGGCGACCACATCGCGGAGGCTGCGGCCGTCGTTGGTCCATTCGACTATCCCGCCCACCGGCACACGGACGATCCTGGGGCTGAACACGTCGTCGAGGATCGAGACATCCGTGTACGCGCCCTCACCGGCCGCGTGCGCTGAGCCGCCCGCGAACAGCGCCACGAGCAACGCCAGGGCCGCGGGAACCGCCCAGGTCCGCCGCATGCGGCGCGGACGATAGCACCTGTCCCGAGACGGCTTCGCGAGCGGTACCGTTCCGGCATGCCGCCCGAACGGCTGACCGCGCTCGACGCTTCGTTCCTGTACCTCGAGCGCCCCGCTGCGCACATGCACGTCGCGGCGTTGTCGGTCTTCGACCCGTCGACCCGGACGGGCCGGCCTCTGCGCTTCGAAGACGTGCGAGGAACGATCGCGTCGCGGCTGCAGCTCGCACCGCGCCTTCGGAAGAAGGTGGTGCACGTCCCGATCGGTCTCGCGCTGCCGGTATGGGTCGACGACCAGGGGTTCGACCTCGATCTCCACGTGCGACGTGCGGCCGTCCCGTCGCCCGGTGGCCGGCACGAGCTCATGGCGCTCGTGCAGGAGTCGCTCTCGCGCCCGCTCGACCGGTCGCGCCCGCTGTGGGAGCTCGTCGTCATCGAGGGCCTGGAGGACGACCACGTCGCGACGCTGATGAAGGTCCATCACGCCCTGATGGACGGGCTGTCCGGCATCCAGATCGCTTCGGCCATGTACGACGTCGAGCCGACGCCGGTGGATGCCGTCCGTCCGCAGGGGTGGCAGCCGGAGCCCGAGCCCTCCGTCGTCGAGCTCGTCGCCGACGCCGCGCGGGACACGCTGACGCATCCGATCCGCGCGGGGGCGCACGTCCTCGACGTCGCTCGGCGCGCGCTCGACGACGTCCTCGCGCAGGTCGGCGACGTCGCGTCCGGGGTCCGTGAGATCGTCGACCTCGGCGCCAGGCCATCGTCGCCGTTCGATGTTCGTGTCGGCCCGAATCGTCGGTTCGCGACGACCGAGGCACCGTTCGAGCGGTTCCGCGCGTTGAAGTCGGGGCTCGGCGGGACCGTCAACGACGTCGTCCTCGCGGTCGTCGGCGGCGCGCTCCATCGCCTCCTCGGCGAACGTGGCGAGCCGACCAGGGGCCTCGAGCTCCGGGTGATGGTTCCGGTCTCCGTGCGCGCTGACGGCGATCCGTTCGGCAACCGCATCGCGCCGGGGTTCGTGGATCTCCCCGTGGGCGCGATGCGGCCGGCCCGGCGCCTCGCGCTGGTCCGCGCGCGCACCGAGCATCTGAAATCCTCGTCGATGGTAATGAGCGTCGACGCCATCATCGGGCTCGGCGCCTACGCGCCGGCCGCGCTGCTGTCCGCAGCCGCACGTGCCGTCTCGACGGCACCGTGGTTCAACCTCGTGGTCTCGAACGTCCCCGGCCCCCAGCGACCGTTGTTCCTGTCCGGTGCCCCACTCGTCGCGTCCTATCCGTCGATGCCGCTCGGCCCGACGTCCGGGCTCTCGATCGCCTGCACGTCGCTCGGCGGCACGATGGCGTTCGGTCTGACGGCCGATAGGGACGCCGTGCCCGACGTGGATCGGCTGGCCCTCGCGTTGGACGAGTCGGTCGCCGAGTTCTCGAAGGCCGCCGGCCTCTGAGCCACGCCGTCGAGCCACCCATCGACGGCTCGGAGCCACGATTGCGGCGCCTCGAGCTGCGGGACATGACCGACAGCCCGGAGGAACCGGTACCGCCACGTCCGGTGTCGCTCGACGGCGGTACGGGCGTACGCGATCGGCACGAGCCGATCCTCCATCCCGTGGATCACGAGCACGGGGCACCGGATCGCGTCCATGACCCGCGTCGTGAGTGACGGACGCGCGCCGAGTGCGAGGATCGACCTCGCCGCGTCGAGGAACGCGTCCGCGCCGCCCGGATCGAGCTGCCGCTCGCGGGCGAGGTTTGTGTGCGCCTCGACGACCTCGTCGGGGATGGCGGACGGGTCGCTCGTCGTGAGGCGCAAACCCCAGCGGACGACGAAGTCGGGATCGAGGCGCCGGAATCGCTCCTTCACGACGACGTCAGCCAGCAACGGCGTCCGGTACAGGGCGAAGCCGCCGATGACGAGCGGCGACGGCCATCCGCCCCGGGCCCACGGGAAGACCGAACCCGTCAAAACGAGGCCGTCGACGAGGTCCGGCTGGAACGCGGCGAGGAGCATCGCGTAGCCGCCCCCCATGGAGTGTCCCGCCACCACGGTCGACCCCGCCGCGAGGGCGCGGACGAAGTCGCCGAGAAAGTGCCGGCCGATGTGCATCGCGGAGCGGCGGCCCGCCAGCGGTGTCCGGCCGAAGCCCGGCAGGTCGACGACGATGACTCGTCCGCGCCTCGACAACCTCGGTGCGACACGGATCCAGTTGAGGTGGGATCCGGCGAGACCGTGCACGAGGACGAACGTGCGCTCCGGTGGTCCCGGCCACTCGAGGTAGTGCACCGGCCCGTCGATGTCCACCCAGCGACCCTCGGGGATCTCGAGCCGAGCGGGACGTGCCCCAGGCATCCGCGCCAGCCTACCCTTGGCGGAGCCCCGTTCCGGTTCCCGGGCCGGTCTCGATAGACTGGTTCGCCATGGCGATCGTCGCCCTTCGTCCGCCCCTCCGAGAGCTCGCAGGCGGGAGCCGAGAGGTCCGCGCCGACGGAGTCACGGTGGCCGAGGTGCTCCGCCGTCTCGAGCTCGACCACCCGAAGCTCACGGGATGGGTGCTCGACGACCAGGGCCGCCTGCGACAGCACGTCGCGGTGTTCCTTGCCGGCGAGCGCGTCGACGGAACGGCGTCGATGACGCCCGACGCGCGTCTGGACATCATCGGCGCAGTCTCCGGTGGCTCCGACAACGATGCCGAGGTGCTCGTCGGAACGAAGAAGGGTCTGTTCGTCCTGCGCGGGCGGCGGGGCGGCGCGATGTCGGTCGCCGCGCGCGCGTTCCCCGGCATGGCCGTCGAGTACGCCATCCGCGATCGGCGCACCGGCACCTACCTCGCCTCGGTCACCCACGGACAGTTCGGAGCGCACGTCTTCCTCGCCGACGACCCGACCGGGGAGTGGGAGCAGTCGGAGGGCCCCGCGTTCCCCGAGGGCGAGGACGCGAGCGTCGCGCGCATCTGGAAGATCGAGCCGGGGGAGGAGGACGGCCTCGTGTACGCGGGCGTCGATCCCGCCGCGCTCTTCGAGAGCCGTGACGGCGGGCGGACGTGGCAGCTCAACCGGGGTCTGTGGGACCAGCCGAGCCGCCTTGAGGAGTGGACGCCCGGGTTCGGCGGGTTGGCGCTCCACTCGATCTGTCCCTGGCCGGGCGACCCCTCGCGGCTCGCGGTCGGCATCTCGGCGGTCGGCGTCTGGCTCAGCGACGACGGGGGACGGACCTGGACGATCTCGAACGACGGCATCGTCCCGCCCTACCTCCCGAAGGAGGCGCTGGCGAACCCGTACGGGCGCTGCGTCCACAACATGCACCGCTCGCCGGTTCGGCCCGACCGGTTGTTCATCCAGTTCCACGGGGGCGTCTACCGGTCCGACGACGCCGGACGGAGTTGGATCGATATCGGCGCCGGCTTGCCCTCCGATTTCGGGTTCCCGCTCGTCATGCACCCGGCGGATCCCGACACCGCATACGTGATCCCGCTCAACTCGGACGGGGACCGGGTGACCGCCGAGGGGCGGGTCCGCGTGTTCCGCACGCGGGACGCCGGGGCGACGTGGTCGCCCGCGGAGGCCGGCCTGCCGGACGAGGGGTACCTGACGATCCTTCGGCAGGCGTTCGGCCACGACGGCCGCGATCCGCTCGGGCTCTACTTCGGCGCAACGTCCGGAGAGGTCTTCGGCTCGGCCGATGGAGGTTCCACCTGGAGGTGCGTGGCCGAGGACCTCGCGCCCGTTCTGTCGGTGCGCGTCTCCCCGTAGCCGGGCCCGATCGTTCGGCGAGAGGGCTCCCGGGGACGGCCTGTGAGCGGACCTACGACGTTGTAGCCGAACGAACGAAGCCGAACGGCGGGAATACCCGCTGTTTTCATGACGTCTTTACCCATGACTGCCTTTACAGACATGTAAGGCCTGGGTAGCATCGCAGATGAGGTTGCCGGGGGCGGCCGGTTTTGTGGCGCCCCCGGGCCGTCATGAACGAACCGGATCGCTGATCCCGAAGACCCCGAACGGCCGGCCCGCGCTCGGCGAGGCTTCGAGGACGAGGACCGAAGAAGAGAACCGAGGAAGAGGAGAGGAATGCCTGAACCAGCCCGACCGCTCGGAACCGACGACGCCGACGACCTTCGGCTGTACCTGGAGGCCGCGGCGCGCGAGCCGCTCCTGACCAAGGAGGAGGAGGTCGAGCTCGCCATCATCATCGAGCACGGCAAGGAGGCCGAGGAGAAGCTCCGCGGCGGGCGGCTGCGCTCGGAGAAGTCGATCATGAAGGCGCGCCAGACCGTCCGGAAGGCCGAGGCGGCTCGGCAGCGTTTCATCATGGCCAACCTCCGGCTGGTCGTGTCGGTCGCCCGCAAGTACCAGGGCCAGGGGCTGCCGCTGCTCGACCTGATTCAGGAGGGCAACATCGGGCTGATGCGCGCCGTCGAGCTGTTCGACTGGCGCCGCGGGTTCAAGTTCTCGACGTACGCCACCTGGTGGATCCGCCAGGGCATCACGCGCGCCATCGCGGATCGCTCGCGCTCGATCCGCCTTCCGGTGCACATCCACGACCGGCTTCGCAAGCTCAACCGGACGCGGTTCCAGTTCGCGCAGACGATGGGCCGCGAGCCGACGCGTGAGGAGCTGGCCAGGGCGCTCGACACGACGACCGAGGAGATCGACGACCTCACCGAGATGGGCCGCCGCGAACCCCTGTCGCTGCAGTCGCCCGTGGGCGAGGACACCGAGCTCGGGGACCTGATCGAGGAGGTCGATTCGGACGCGGCGTTCAACGAGGTCGAGGACCAGCTCGTCCGCGAGGAGATCGGTGATGCGGTGGAGCGCGTGCTCGACGAGCGCGAGCGGCACGTCGTCGCGCTTCGGTACGGCCTGGAGAACGGACAGCCGCTTTCGCTCCGCGAAACCGGCAAGGTGCTCGGCCTCTCGGGCGAGCGGGTCCGGCTGATCGAGCGCGAGGCGCTGCGCAAGCTGCGCGACTCCAACCTCATCAGCGCCGTTAGCATGATGTGACGCGTCGGGGAGACGCGCGCGCCTCTTCCCGTTTACCGCGGACGCCGCGGAGATCCCTTCCGTGATCCCGTCGCTCGACGTCGAGGTCGACGCCGACGGCCGCCTGTTGCCCGGCGTCCTCGGGTTGCCGCCGGACGCGACACGCGTGGTCGTCTTCGCGCACGGCAGTGGCAGCAGCCGGTTCAGCCCCCGTAACGTCGCCGTCGCCGAGGCGTTCCACGGCGACGGGCTCGCGACGTTGCTGTTCGACCTTCTCACCGAGGAGGAGGCGGCGGATCGCCGGAACGTGTTCGACATCGAGCTCCTCGGCCGGCGGCTGGTCTCGGCCGTCGAGTGGACGAGGGCACGGGAGGACGTCGGCGACCTGCCGCTCGGGCTGTTCGGCGCCAGCACCGGCGGCGCGGCCGCGATCGTCGCCGCGGCGCACGCACCCGACCGCGTCGCTTCCGTCGTCTCGCGCGGTGGCCGCCCGGACCTGGCCGGACGCGCGCTCCTCCTGATCGAGGCGCCGACGCTGCTGATCGTCGGCGGCCTCGACACCGACGTGCTTCGGCTGAACCGGCAGGCGCGGACGCTTATGGAGAATGCCGAGACGAGGCTCCAGGTCGTCCCCGGCGCCACGCACCTGTTCGAGGAGCCCGGTGCGCTCGAGGAGGTCGCGGTTCTGGCTTCCGAGTGGATCCGCGGGCGCGGCTAGCGCGCAGGACCTGTTGCAAGGGATCGCGCCTCGCGCGCCTGCTCGTCGATCGCGAGCATCACCTTCGCGGTGAACGACTGCACGTCATCGAGTGACGCTGCGTCTCCGGCCGGTTCTACCGGTGTGCCGTAGACGATGGCGACGGTCGGACGCCACGGCCGGCCCAAGCGCAGGCCCGTTTGCGGCCAGCGGGCTTGCGAGCCCCAGATCCCCACCGGCACGACGAGCGCGTTCGCAGCCAGCGCGATCCTCGCGACGCCGCGATGCGCGCGCTGACGGCCGCCGTCCGGCTCGGGGTTGACCCGTCCCTCGGGGAAGATGCCCGCCACGGCGCCGCCCGAGACCGTCGCGAGCGCCTCCCGGAGGGCATCGGCGTCGCCCGCGCCGCGATGCAGCGGGATCTGCCGATACAGCCGGAGCGCCCATCCGACCCGCCACTTCGCGAAGAACTCCGCGGCGACGAGGAACCGCGTCATACGGTGCGCACCGAGTCCCGTCGCGACCGCCAGCAAGAGCCCGTCGAGCGCGCTCACGTGGTTGGCGGCGACGACGGCCGCGCCGCTCGGGACGTGCTCGGCGCCGGTGACCCGCAACCGGAACGACGCGCGGACGAGCGGCCCGACGATCGCGAGCCCCATCCGCCACCACGCGTTCAGGTCACCGCTCGTGCGCGCCGGCATCGGGCCGATGCTAGCGGGGGGGCCAGCGGCCAGCGCGCGCGGGCGGCTCCGTATACTCGCCGCCGATGATCGAGGCCAAACGGCTTATCGACCTCGCGGCGTACCGGTACGACGAGTTCGTCGACGCGCTCGCCGGGATGGTGAACCTCGACTGTGGCTCGTATACGCCCGAGGGTGTCAACCGCATCGCGGATGCCTGCCAGGCCCGCTTCGAGGAGCACGATTGGACGGTGGACCGCCGTCGCCACCGTCCGGGCGACGGCGAGGCCCAGCTCGGCGACCTCGTGATCGGGCGGCTCGAGGGCTCGGGCAGCACGCGCATCCTCATGGTCGGGCACACCGACACGGTCTTCGATCCGGGCACGGCGGCCGCTCGACCGTTCGCGATCTCCGGCGACCGCGCGACCGGCCCCGGCGTCTCCGACATGAAGGGCGGCCTGCTCACGGGGTTCTTCGCGATCGACGTGCTCCAGGAGGCCGGGTTCGACGCGTTCCGTTCGATCACGTACATCTGCAATCCGGACGAGGAGATCGGCTCGCCGTGGTCGCGGGACGCGATCCGCGAGGAGGCGGGCCGGGCCGACGCCGCCTTCGTGCTGGAGGGCGCGCGCGAGAACGGCGACATCGTCTCCTCGCGCAAGGGCGTCTCCGATTACGCGATCGAGATCGTCGGCCGCGCCGCCCATGCGGGGGTCGAACCGGAGCGCGGCCGGAGCGCGATCCTCGAAGCGGCGCACAAGATCGTGGCGCTCCACACGCTCAACGATCGGTGGCCGGGCGTGACGGTGAACGCCGGGGTCGTCCACGGCGGGACCCGGACGAACGTCGTCCCCGAACGCTGCACGATCGAGGTCGACGTGCGCTCGCCCGAAGAGTCGACGCTCGCGGAGGCGGAGATGGCCGTCGAGTCTATCGCGGAGAGGCACACGGTTCCGGACGTCGACGCGCGGGTCACCGGCGGTAAGTGGCACCGGCCTATGGAGAAGGGCGAGGGCG
>DATAEU010000002.1:0-29150 GCA_036257835.1 Actinomycetota bacterium
TGCCATGGGCAGCACCTCCTTCGTCCCATGGTGGTTTCCCCCCACGGCGGCCGCGAAACCGCTGGGCTGCATCGTTTGTTGCCGGCGTGAGCGGGGTACCGCACGCCCTCGGGCTGGCGGGCGTTCTCGCCATCGACGACCGTCGCCCTGCGGCGTGCGTCCTGAACCGGCCCGTCCAGCGGACGGGCTGAGATAGGGTGAGGCCGATGGACCGCGAACGCGATTTGGAGGTGGTCGTCACCGCGCCGGCGCGGCCGGACATGGTTCACATTCTCCGCGCCGTTGCGTCGAGCCTGGCCGCGCGTCTCGACTTCCCGTACGACGATATCGACGACCTGCGGATCTCGATCGACGAGGCGTGCGCGCAGCTTCTCGCCCTCGAGGGCGGCGGACCGACCTTCACGCTGAGGCTCACGACGACCGGCGGTGGCGTGCAGGCGCTCGTCTCGCTCGACGGTGGGGACGCGCACGCGTGGCCGCCGCCCGACCTCGAGGACACGCTGACGTGGAAGGTGCTGTCGGGCCTGGCCGACGACGTCAGCTTCGAGTCGCTTCCGATCGGACCGGCAATCCGGGTGTTGAAGGTCCCCGCGACCGCCATGGAGTCGTGAGCTCCCGCACACCGGCCGAGGACCGCGAGACGCGGGAGCGCACGGCCGAGCTGTTCTCGCGTCTGCCCGACGACGCATCGGCGCGCGAGGAGTTGGTGCACCTCTACCAGCCGCTCGCCGAGTACCTGGCGCGGAAGTTCGCGGGGCGCGGCGAGGCGGTCGAGGACCTCATCCAGGTCGCGAGCATCGGGCTGCTGAACGCCGTCGACCGCTTCGACATGAGCCGCGAGGTGCAGTTCCCCACGTACGCGGCCGTGACCATCGTCGGCGAGCTGAAGCGGCATTTCCGCGACAAGGGTTGGTCCGTGCGCGTCCCGCGACGGCTCCAGGAGGTCGGGCTGCGCGTCAACCGCGTCCTCGGTGAGCTGTGGCAGGAGCTCGGCCGCTCCCCCACCGTCGCCGAGATCGCCAAGAAGCTCGAACTCCCCGAAGAGCAGATCCTCGAGGCGATGGAGGCGATGCAGGCCTACTCGACCACCTCGCTGGACGCGCCGATCGGCGAGGACGGGCTCACCCACGGCGACATGCTGCCGCAGGACGACGACTCGCTCGAGCTCCTCGAGGCGTGGGCGAGCGTCGGGCCGACGCTGCGGGAGCTCCCTCGTCGCGAGCGCCGGATCCTGTACCTGCGGTTCTTCAAGGGCCTGACGCAGACCGAGATCGCCGACCAGCTCGGGATATCCCAGATGCACGTCTCGCGCCTGCTGTCCCAGACGCTCGCCCAATTGCGCGGCGCGATCGAAGAGCCGTCGTAGCGCGAGCGTCCCGCTCGTCGCAGCGCCACGGAACCGCTGACTCGCTCGGGCACCAAACCGAAGGGCCGGCGGCTGCGGCCACCGGCCCTTCGAAAGCGGGCATTTCATGTTTCGCGGGCAATCACTCCATCAACGCGTCGTCGTCAGCCGAAGATACTGACCCCGCCGGGTCCGATAAGCAGCCCGACGATAATCAGCACGATGCCGGCGAGGACGGCGCCGCGGATGAGCGACACGATCCCGGCGATGACCAGGATGACGGCGAGGAGCCACAACAGCGTTGCTGCCCCACCGCTCAGCCCACTAGCCGCGAGCATCCCGAGCATCCTTCCTCCCTTCGATGCGCCTGTGGATTCGTGAGAAGAGGTACTACGACGTGAACTGCGGGATCAGATAGAACGCGAGGAACGCGAGGATCGCGAGCACGATGATCACGATGGCCGCGTACTTGATCGCCGCATAGCCCACGAGCCCGTTGCCGTCCGGCTCCCGGACGACTGGCCCGTCGCTGTAGTGCTCGTGGTCGGTCATCGGCACCTCCTTTCGTGTCGCGATGGTTCCCGCGCGCCGATGGAGCTAAACGCGTCTCCGCCGGGCATTCGTTGCGCGGGAAGCAAGACGAACGATCGCCCGTCGTCGACACGCGACGCGGCGGAACGCGTAGCCACGAGGGCGGAACGCGTAGCCACGGAGGCCAGCCTCGCGGCACCGGCCCCTATGCCGACGCCTCCCGGTTCTCCTGGACGCGCTGGGGTGTGCCGCGGTCCGGACCGTTCGGCTGGACATCGGTCGTCGACGGCGACTCCGACACGTCCTCGAGCGCCTCGCCGACGGCACGCTTCGACTCGTCGGCCAGCGCGATGTCGCCGAGCGAGATCATGCCGACGATCCGCTCGTCCTTCATCACCGGAAGACGACGGACCTTGTGCTCGCCCATGAGCGCGCGCGCCTCGGAGATGCTCATGTCCGGCGTCACGGTGACGACCGACCTGGTTGCAATGTCGCCGAGGCGCACCTGGTTCGGGTCCTCACGATCCGCGACGACCCGAACGACGAGGTCACGGTCGGTCACGAGGCCGATGAACGTTCCGTCGTCATCGACGACCGGGATGACGCCGACGTCGTAGCTGCGCATGAGACCGGAGGCGTCCGCAGCAGTCATGTCGGGCTTCGCGGTTTTCAGGTCGGAGCTCATCGCATGGCGAACAAGGATCATCGCGACCTCCCGTTGGCGCTGTTTGACCGTTCGGGGCTTCCGCTGCGCGATACCCGTGCGCCTACGAGCGGAAACGACGCCCCGGTTTGCACGCCAGGAGGGCCGGGTACCGGACGGTGTTCACGATCCGGGAGGTGGGCAGCGTGATCGAGCGCAAAGCAACCGTCGTCTGGGAAGGCGATCTGCAGGACGGATCCGGCCGACTGACGACGAGGACCAGCGAGGTCCTGGTCTCGATGCCGATCACCTTCGCGAGCCGTGTCGAGGATGCGCAAGGCCGGACGAGCCCGGAGGAGCTCCTCGCCGCCGCGCATGCCGCGTGCTATGCCATGTCGCTGTCGAACGTGCTCGCCAATGCCGGAACGCCGGTCGAACAGCTCGAGGTCGAGGCAACCTGCGGGCTCGAGCGCGGCGAGGACGGCCTGCGCATCGCGTCGATGCGCCTCTCCGTCGCCGCGAAATACGAGGGCGCCGACCAGCGGAGGCTCGAGGAGGCGGCGCGACTCGCGCAGGAGCGGTGTCCGGTCTCGGTAGCGGTCCGCGGCAATGTCGAGGTGACCGTCGACCCCCGCGTCCTGCAGGACGGACCCGTCCCGGCGGAGGCGACCACGGATCCGACGCGCGCCGCCTGACCGGTCTCACTCGACCATCGCGTGGACTCGCTCTGGATGGTCGCCGCGGCGTGGGCGCTCGAAGGCGTAGACCGCGTACGGGCGTCGCAGCACCGGCATCGCCACGTTCCGCACGTTCACACCACCCGGGGTGACGCCCTTCTCGGAGCCGTGATGCGCGTGACCGTGGAGCGCAAGGTCGACGCCGGTGCGGTCGACGGCCTCGGCCAACAGGAACGTCCCGAGGAACGGAAAGATCTCCGGCGGCTCGCCCTCGAGCGTGTCGCGGATCGGCGAGTAGTGCATCAGCGCCAGCTTCAGGTCGACGTCCTCGATCTCGGCGAGCGCGCGCTCGAGGTTCTCCGCCTGGGTCATCGAGTGCCGGATGAACGCCTTCATCTCCGGCTCGCCGAACTCTGCCCCCGACGATCCGGTGAAGCCGCCGCCGAACCCTTTGCCCCCGGCGACGCCCACGTCGGCACCTCCCACCTCGAGCACGACGTGCTCGCCCTCGAGGACCGTCACGCCGGCCTGCTCGAGCACGGTGCGGACCTCCTCGTGGCGGTTGGAGTGGTAGTCGTGGTTGCCGAGCACCGTGACGACGGGAACGGGGAGATCCCGCAGCTCACGCGAGAGGACCTCGGCCTGCGCCGGATCGCCGTTCTTGGTGAGATCACCGGCGAGCAGCAGCGCGTCTGCGTCGCGATCGATCTGCTCGAGACACGGACGGAGCGTGCCCGTGGAGTCCTTGCCGAAGTGGAGGTCGCCGGTGGCGGCGATCCGGATCACACGAGCCCTTCGATGTGCTCGACCGTGAGCTCGGTCTGCGGCGCCGGGCCCATCACGGTGGTCTGGTTGTCCACGACGAGGTCGGGATCGACCTCCCGGACGACGGCGGCGACGGCGTCCCGGCGTTCCGGCGTGTGGATGTCTCCCGTGATGACCACCCGGCCGGCGACGACCTTGACTCGGAGCTCGGGCTCGTTGACGCGCTCGTCGCCGGCGAGCGCCTGGTGGATGTGCTCGGCCGTGTACTCGTCGTCCATCACGGCTCCCCCTCGGGCCGGGCGCCGTTCGGCTCTGGCTGCGGCGCCGCCTCGTATCCGCCGAGCATCATCAGCTCGGCGATCGGCGCCGCGGGGACGACGAGGTCGTTCGACTGGGCGTAGATCAACAGGCTCAGGATCCGCCGCACGCCGTGCTGCTTTCCGCGCCGCACCAGGTAGTCCCAGTCGAGCCCGTCGGCGTGCGCGATGATCCCGAGCGCGTCGTACCAGTACCTCGGGGTGTCCTCGTCGGCCGCGACGGCCTTCATGATCAACAGATCCTCGGGGGGCGCGATCGGCAGGATGTGGCCACGGAACTCCCGCTCCTTCGCCCGCCGGAGCATCTCGTCGTCGAGCAGCACGTCCTTCGACGACCGGAAGATGACGTCGACGAGGACGTCCCGCTTGAACCCCTTGTACAGCCAGTGTGGGAACGCGACCTTCGTCTCGAACCCGGCGCACCCGAGCGCCTCGAGCGCCCGCCGGGCGTCCTCGGGGCGGACGAAGAGATCGACGTCGCGCGCCCCGCGATCGCGGCCCATCACGGCGGAGGCGATCCCTCCGATGATCAGGAACGGAACGTGGGCGTCGCGCGTGGCCGCGATGGCCTCGTCGAGGGTCTGGTGGAAGTTCTCGTCCCCGCGTGGCTGATACTCCTGCTCGGGGATGATCATCGAGGCGGTGTCGTCGGTCTGCATCTCAAACGGCGTGTACGCAGTCATCCGAAGGAGCAACCGCGGCGGGTGGGGATCGGTACGCCCGGCAGCGATCAACGACCTCTCCGGGCCCCGTCACACCGCCTTGCGGAGGTGCCGTACCCGCGGGCCCCGGGTGCGAAACGAGCGCCGAAGCCTGGTTCATGCGGCCACCGTCTCCGGCGTGGTCGACTCGATCCGCCCGGCGACGAGGGCCAGGACGGCCTCCTCGATCTGCGCCTGAGCCTCGGCATCGACGAGGTCGTCGTCACCTCCGGCCGGCAGCGAGCCGAGGATCCCGGCGATCGTCGCGCCCTCGAAGTACCGGTCGAGCACGCGCGGGTCGATGTACGAGTGCCGGCACACCGCCGGCGTGTTTCCGACGAGCTCCGCGACCTCCTTGATGGCCGATGACATCGCGCGCTTGCGGGCCGTCATCGAGGGCCGGACGTCGGTCCGCGCCGCGAGCGCGATGGCGGCAAGGACGCTCGCGTGCCAGGTTCGGAAATCCTTGGCGGTGAACCGACCCCCGGTGACCTCCTTCAGGTACTCATTCACGTCTGCGGACCGCACGTCGCGCCACCGGCCGCGCTCGTCGCGGTACGCGAGGAGCTCCTGCCCGCCCGAGCGCCGCGCCTTGAGCTCGCGCAGGACCGGCTCGATCTGCGGGTCCCGCAGGCGAACGATCCGCCGCTTGCCGCCCTTGGCGGTGTAGTCGAACCGCACGCCGTCATCGTCGATCCGCACGTGCTCCTTCCGGAGTGTCGCGAGGCCGTAGGAGTTGTTCCGCTCCGCGTACGCCTCCGATCCGATCCGGAAGTACGCGCGGTCGAGCAGCCGGATCGCGGTCGCGAGCGCCTTCTCTCTCGGCAGACCGGGAAGCTCGAGGTGCTTCGCGACGGTATCGCGCACGGCGGGGAGCACCCGCGCGAACTCGTGCATCCGGCGGAACTTCAACCGGTCGCGCCATTCCCGCCAACGCGGATGATAGAGGTACTGCCGGCGTCCGGCGGCGTCTGTGCCCATCGCCTGGATGTGGCCCCACGGATCGGGGCAGATCCAGACGTCGGTCCATGCCGGCGGGATCGCGAGTGCACGGATGCGATGGAGCGTCTGCGAGTCGTCGATGGGACGGCCACCGCCGTCGATGTAGCTGAACCCATTGCCGCGCCTGCGGCGCGAATAGCCCGGCGTCGTCGGCTCGACGCGGTGAACCCTCGGCATCCGGCCGGCGTCAGTCGCCACGGTCGCCCATCGAGCCTTCGCCGTTGGGGTCGTGCTGGTGGCGATCGACCGCCTCTCCGCCCGAGGTGTCGTGCGCCGTCGGGGCGTCGATGCTCGACGCCGGCGACGAACGTCTCGGCTGTCGTGACGGCGCGAACGCCGTGAGCACGAGGGTCAGAACCACGGCCGGGAGCGTCATCCCCGCCAACATCCGGACGGCGAACCATCGCGAGCCGGCTACCGGAAGAACGAGAGTGGCGTCGTCGAGCGACGCGCAGCGAAGGACGGTCGCGACCTCGACCGCGCGCGGGCGTTGCCGCGGGTCCTTGCGCATGGCTGCCTCGACGGCTTCGACGATCGAGCGCGGGAGATCCGAGGCGAACCGGTCGAGCGGCGGCGGCGGCTCATACGCGTGGGCATGGGCGATCGCGAAGGGCGACTCGGCCTCGAAGGGGAGCCGGCCCGCGAGCGCTTCGTAGAGCACGACCCCGAGCGAGTAGACGTCCGATGCGGCCGCTGCGGCGCCACCGGTCGCCTGCTCGGGCGACGCGAGCGCATCCGCGATCTGTGCGCCGACGTCCGCCGCCTCGGTGGCCGGGAGTCGGCCTCGGTCGTTGAGAACCTGTCGCAGCGTCGAGCCGGCCACCAACTCGAGGACGATGTACGGATATCCCGCGTTCTCACCGTAGTCGAAGACCTGCGTGATGTTCGGGTGTGTCAGCCGCCCTGCCGCCTGGGCCTCACGCTCGAAGCGCGCCGCGACGTTCTTGTTCCCGCACAGGTACCGCGCGAGGACCTTCACCGCGACGCGACGCCTCAGGACGGTGTCCTCCGCCTCCCACACGGTGCCCATCCCGCCCGCACCCACGCGTCGAACCAGCCCATAGCGACCACCGAGGGTTGCCGTCGTCGTGAGGTTGGTTTGCAAGGCGCTCACACTCATCTCGGCCATCCGGCGCGAGGGTTCCCGACGGCGGTTGGAGGCAAACGCAGAGTGCCCTTCGACGCGCCCGTTCTGCGGTCGGTTCCTCTTGAAGAGCGCTCATCGACGAGCGCTCAGACGGAGTTGGACAGCTCGATCGTCCAGCGCCACGCCGAGTGATCCCCTGCGTTCCACCACGAGCGGAGGATGCCGACCTCGCCGCCCGGAAGGATCACGGGCAGATCCAGGTCCTCCTCGCTCGGCCACACGTTCTCGCGTACCACCCGGAGGTCATCGAGCGTCAACCGGCTCATCGGCGTCTCCCCCGGCGCATGCAGGTCGGTGCCGATCGCCAGCAGCACCTCGTTGACGCTCCGGACCGCGACGTTCAACCGGGACGGGGCGGCGTGCACGAGCACGACGTGGTGCTCCCCCATCCGCGCCTTCGCGAACTCGAGGCCCTGGCTGCCGCCGTCCGGGTTCCGGAGCTCCCAGATCGTGTCCTCGGACGCCGGCCCCGGCCGTCCGAGGTCGCTCATGCGGACTTGGCCTCGCTCTCCGGCCGCAACGGGCGGTCCGCGGGGACCCCGCGGGACGTCGACCTCGATCCGCTCTGGTCGGTCGGCATCGAACGCTCCTTCGCATGGGTTCCGGTGTCCGTTTCGCCGCTACCCGGGATGGGAACCACGGAAACGTTCCGGCCCGGGGGCCGGGGCAGGGGGGTCACACGTGGGAGAGACGCAGACCGACAGAACCGTCTGCCCGTTCTGCGGCCACGGCTGGCTGATCGATGTCTCGTTCGACGGCGGAACCGGCGAGGGCGGACCGGGCGAGGAGCCCAAGCAGCTGGCCGACTCGAGCGAGGTCGACGTCTACAGCTGCGGCCACGAGGTATCGGGCGCGTCGCTCGACCGGGCGGACCGCTCGCTCGGCGTCGAGATGCGGACGTCGGACGAGCCCGTCGGCGATCCGACGCCCGAAGAGGAACACCGCCGGACGCTGGACGAGACCGTATGAGCCAAGCGGCCAACCGGATCTCCTCCGGCGACCTCGACGAGTACTTCCGCGACGCCGCGCGCGAGCCGCTCCTGTCGGCCGAGCAGGAGCGCGAGCTGGCGAGGACGATCGAGGTAGGACGCGAGGCCGCCGAGAAGCTCACCGCCGGGCGGATCCGGGCGCCGCTCAACGTGGAGCGGGCCAAGCGCCAGATCCGAGCCGCCGAAGCGGCTCGAGATCGCTTCGTCCGGGCGAATCTCCGTCTGGTCATCTCGATCGCGCGGACGTACTACCGCGGCAACGTGCCGTTGAGCGACCTGATCCAGGAAGGCAACATCGGGCTCATGCGCGCCGTCGAGCTATTCGACTGGCGACGCGGGCTGAAGTTCTCGACGTACGCGACGTGGTGGATTCGCCAGGCGATCGGCCGGGCGATCCAGCAGCAGTCGCCGATGATCCGTCTGCCCGCGCGCGTGCACGAGCGGCTGCGGGTGCTCAACCGCGCGCGCAAGGCCCTGCGGCAGCAAGGCCAGCGCGAGCCCCGCGCCGACGAGCTGGCGCGCGCGTCTGGACTGCGCCTCGACGACGTGCTCCAGTTGCTTCGATGCGAGCGCCTGCAGCCGCTCTCGCTCGATGCGCCGGTGATGACCGACGCGCCGCCGCTCGTCGACCTGCTCGACGCAAGCCTGCGGCCCGAGGAGGACCCGCAGGTCGTGGTCGTCGACGGCGCGCCGGTGCAGGCGCTGTCGCGCGCCATGGTCGACGTGCTCGAGGAGCGCGAACGCGCGGTGCTGTCGCTGCGGTTCGGCCTGGGCGGCGGGCGACGCCTGTCCCTGGAGCAGGCCGGCAAGGAGCTCGGTCTGTCGCGCGAATGGATCCGTCAGACGGAGAAAGCCGCGCTCGGCAAGCTCCGCGCGATGCTCGCGGCGTTCGAGCCGGCCGACGGCTGAGCCGACGCCTCGACGTCCCGCGCGCGCTCGCTACGCGGGCCGCGGCTGGACCCGTTCGAACCGCGCGAACGCCAGGACGAGGACAACCAGGATCGCCGCGGGGACGGCCTCCCACACCACGCGCTCGGCCCACCATCGAGCGGTGCTATCGCCCTGGTGCCCGAGGCCGAGCGGCCACAGCATCAGGATCGCCAACAGGAACGCCGTCATGTGCCACAGGAACAGCGTCATGATCATGCCGTTCACGGCGATCGTGGCCTTCCATGGGCGGTCGCGCGCGAGCCAGCGCCGGAGCGACGGCCGAAGCAGTATCACGGCGCCGATCGACCACACGCCGCCGAGGAGGAAGCACACCGTCGGCGGATACGCGTTGGAGACGGGCTCCACGTCCGTTCCGAGCAGGCTCTTCGGGTAGCTCCCCAATCCGGAGAACCACGCCCGCGTGCCGCCGAACGCCTGGAACACCGCCGGGTTCGTCAGCGCGACGAGGCCGGCGAGCCCGCCGACGACCATCGCCCAGAGCACCCATCTCGATGCTCGATCCAGCCGGCCGTCGGCGCAGAGATGACCGAGCTGGTGGGCGAACAGCAGGACGAACGCGACGTTGAACCAGCGAACGGCGGGGTGGCCGAACCCGAACGCGACCACGTCCACCACGACGGCGCCGGCCGCCATCGCGACCGGCACCCACGCACCGAAGCGACGGTCGAGCGCGATCGTCGCGGGTGCGATCGCGACGACGACGATGTAGACGCCGAGGAACCAGAGCGGCCCGAACGGCACCGTCGCCCCCGGTGGCTTCATCCCGCGGAGCAGACGCGTCGTCCCCCAGATGGTCGGACCGGCCGGCGCGCCCACGTCCGCGACGTGCAGCGCGATCTGCACGACGGCCCAGATCCCGAGGAAGACGAGCGACGGCCGCAACAGTCGTTCGAGCCGGCCGCGGATCCACGACCCGATGCCCTGTCCCCGTGCACGCGCCGACTCGTACGACACGAGGTTCGAGAACCCTCCGACGAAGAAGAACACCGGCATCACCTGGAAGAACCACGTCGCGAGCCACAACCACGAGGTCACGCCGACGGCGCTCGTCGTGAAGATGAGGCCGCCCCGCCAGTGGATGATCCCGATGAACCAGTGGCCGAACACGACCGCGACGATCGACGCTGCGCGCAGGAAGTCGATCGAACGATCACGCGTGTCCGGGGTCGCGCGGACGAGGTCGTCGAGCCGCGCGCCGGCCATCGTCACCAGCGCTCGCGATGGACGACCTCGTCGAGCGGGCGACGAACGCCCGGTGTCGACGGCGGCTCCGCCGGGTAGCCGAAGGACAGCACGCAGTCGCAGCGCCATCCGCCCGGGTACCCGAGCAGGCGTCGCGCGAGGTCCTCGTCGTACACGGCGGCGTGCACCGACCCGACGCCGAGGTCCCACGCGCGAAGCATGAGGTTCTGCGCACATTGACCGAGGTCGAACGCGATCGACTCCCGCTGCCATCCCTCGCCGGCATCCGGCGTGACGAGCGCGACCGCGGCTGCGGCGTTCGCGAGGTGGTCCGCGTAGTCGCCGATCGCGGCAAGCTCGCGCAGACGCTCGCGATCGGTCACGACTACGAAGGCCCACCGCTGCTCGTTCATCGACGACGGCGCGCGCCGGCCCGCGTCGAGGATGCGGTCGAGGGTCTCGGGTTCGATCGGACGGTCGGCGAACCGCCGGATGGCTCGCTGCGTCTCGATCGCCCTGGCGAGCTCCATGTCGGCGCGAGTGTAGTCCGGCATCATGGGGCGGCCGTGGAGCAGACGCCCTTCCGATCGCCGCTCGCCGCCGACGCCACCGCCGGCCGGGTCGCCGTGGTGACCGGCGGCGGGACGGGCATTGGCCGGGCCACCGCGATGGAGCTCGCGCGCACGGGTTCGGCCGTCGCGATCTGCGGGCGCCGTCCCGACCCCCTCGAGGAGACCCGCGCGCTGATCGAGGACGCGGGCGGCACGTGCCTCGCGGTGCCGACCGACGTGCGCGAGCCGGACCAGGTCGCCGCGCTCGCCAACGCGGTGATGGAGCGGTTCGACCGCGTCGACATCGTCGTCAACAACGCAGGCGGACAGTTCATCGCCGCGCCGGCGAGCATCTCGCCGAAGGGCTGGCGGGCGGTCCACCGCTTGAACGTGGACGCGGTGTGGGACGTCACACGCACCTTCGCCGGGCGCTCGATGATCCCGCGGCGGGAGGGGCTCGTCGTGTTCATCGGCTTCAGCCCGCGACGAGGGATGCCCTTCATGGTCCACGCCTCCGCCGCGCGGGCGGCGCTCGAGAACCTCGCCGGCGGTCTCGCCATCGAGTGGAGCCGCTTCGGCATCCGGTCCGTCTGCGTCGCGTGCGGCGCGATCGACACGGAGGGGTTCCGAGACTACGGGGAGCCGTGGATACAGGAGGCGACCAGGACCGTGCCGCTCGGGCGGCTCGGTGCCGTCGAGGAGGTCGCCAGCACGATCGCGTTCCTGGCCTCGGCGGGCGGCGCGTACATCACGGGGACGACGATCGTCGTCGACGGCGGCGTGGACGCGTGGGGGCTCGGGATGCCGCCACCGCTGCCCGCGTGAGCGCGATCCGCCGTGCCGGCCGTCAGCCGGTCGATGCCGTTCGCGACGCCGAACGGTAGAGGCGGGACACCAGCTGCCGAGGCCGGTTCATCAGCTTCGCGACGTCGGAGAGCGTGAGCCCTTCCTCGTCGACCATCACGCGGATGCACTCGGCGCGCGCCGCCGCGATCGCGTGGTGGATTCGCTCGAGGCCATCGATCAACCGCTCGTGGAGCTCGATGCCGGGCAGCGAGTCGATCTCCGACAATCGGGTCTCGGGGTCCTCGAGGAGCGCGCGTCGACGCAGGCTGTCTCCGAGGCGCTCGAGCGACCCCATCAGGTCGCCACGCGCATCCTCGACATCGTCGATCAACGCGAGCAGACGGTCCCTCATCATCCCCCGCCGGCCGAGCCGGTCTCGCGCACGGTACGGGCGCACCCGAGGGGTGCGGCCAAACCAGGCCCGGACCGGGCAAGGCCGCCTACTGGGCCGCGGGCGGGATGCGCGTGCGGCGGCTCGCGCCGATTCGCTCGGCCACGGTCGGCCGTTGCGTCCGTTCCTCCCGCGGGCCCTCCCGGGGGCCCTCCTGCGGGGCGGTCGAGCCGTTCCTGGCGCGACGTCCGCCGTTGCCGTTGGGACGCGGAAGAGAACCCGTCGAGCCCCGGGCTTGCTGGTACAGCCGACCGACGAGCTGACGCGGGCGCCCCATCAGACGGGCGACGGTGCTCACCGAGAGGCCCTCGTCCTCGACGAGAACGCGCACGCCTTCGGCGCGCGCCTGGTGGACCGCGTGATGCATGTCGTCCAGCTTCCGGACGAGCTCGACGTGGACGGCGGCCGCGTCCTGAGTCTGCTCGGACGCCGGGATCCCGCGCCGGAGGTTGGCGATGCCCGCGCGGATCGCGACCCCGAGCCGATCGAGGAACGCGGCGAGATCGCGACGGACCGCGTCCACCCGTTGGAGCCTCCTGATCAGCCGGTCGTTCGGCACGCCAGCGGTGTACCCATCGCGTGGCCACACGATGCTTGCCCCGCAGGCCTCCGAGAGTGACGTCAACCCGGCGAACGCCGGCTGCCGAACGCGTCCGTCGCGCGATGGTGCTCGGCGGTCTGGGCGAGCGCCGCATACGCGAGCTGCTCGATCAGGAGCGCGGCTTCGCGGCTCGACTCGGCCGCCGCCGAGATCGCCCGCTTGGTCACCTCGACGGCGAGCGGCGGCAGCGACGCCAGATCCGTCGCCAGCTCGATCGCGCGCGGGGACGCCTCACCGTCATCCACGATGTCGCTCACCACGCCGAACCGAAGCGCCGCATCCGCGTCGAACCGGCGGCGGGAAAGGACGAGCTCGGTCGCACGCGCGACGCCGAGCGCGCGAACCAGCCGGACCGTTCCTCCGGACGACGGAAGGATCCCGAGCTCGACCTCGGGGAGGCCGAAGACCGCCGAGCGCGCCGCGATCCGGAGGTCACACGCCATCGCGAGCTCGAGCCCGCCGCCGAGGCAGTAGCCGTGGATCGCGGCGACGGTCGGCTGCGGCGTCGAGGCGACGCGCTCGTTCACCGTCCCGGTCGCCCGGTAGTACGACAGGATCGCCTGCGGTGTCTGCTCTCGCATCTCGTTGACGTCGGCGCCCGCGCTGAACGCCCTTCCCTCGCCCTCGATCACGATCGCGCGGGACGACGTGACATCGTCGGCGTCCAGGGCGGCGACGAGGTCGCGTTCGACGTCGGTCGAGAGCGCGTTCAGCTTCTGGGGTCGGTCGAGCGTGAGGACCGCGACGGCGCCCTCGCGGCGGGTGCGAACCAGCGGCATGCCCGCAGTATCGGTCATGGGAAGCGGAGGACGCTTCTGGGGTCCTCGCCGCGCTCGAATAGCCCGAGCGCCTCGTTGACGTCCTCGAGCGCGAACGTCCGGCCGATCATCGCGTCGATCCTAAGCACGCCGCGACGCACGAGATCGACGAGCATCGGGAAGTCGCGCGGCGGGACGCACGAGCCGTACCAGCATCCCGTGACCGTTCGCTCCCCGAGCGTCATGTCGAGCGCCGGGATCCCGGGGCGCGCGGCGGGCGGCGCCATGCCGACGAGCACCGCGGTCCCGCCCGGCGCGATGAGCGACGCCGCGAGCTCGATCGTGTCGGCGTGGCCGAGGCACTCAACCACGACGTCGGCGCGGCCCGCGGCCGTGACCGGGTCGCTCGAGCGGGCGTTGACCACGTGGGTCGCCCCAAGCTCGCGCGCGAGGGCGAGTTTCGTGTCGACGACGTCGATCGCGACGATGGACGACGCGCCGGCGATCCGGGCGCCCTGCACGGCGGACATCCCGACGCCGCCGCAGCCGACGACCGCGACCGATTGTCCGGGGCGAACACGGGCGGTGTTCAGTACCGCGCCGACGCCCGTCATCACGGCGCACCCGAGCAGCGCCACCTGGTCGAGCGGGATATCCGGATCGACAGGGATCGCGGTGTTCGCCGGCACGACGGCGCGCTCGGCGAACGACGACGGAACGTTGTGGTGCACGTCGGCGCCGTCGGCCCGCATCCGGGTCGTCCCGTCCCCGAGACCTCCCGCGTCGAACCGATCCATGCGCTCACACAGGTTGGGCCGGCCGCTGACACATCGCCCGCACGAACCGCAGTACGGCAGCCAGGACAGGACGACGTGGTCGCCGGGCGCGAGACCGCGCACGCCCCGTCCCACCCGCTCGACGACGGCCGAGCCCTCGTGCCCGAGGACGACCGGCAGGTGGTGTGGATGGATCCCTTGGACCGTGTGCCAGTCGGACCGACAGACGCCGGACGCCGCAATCCGGACGAGCACCTCGCCGTCCTGGGGGTCGTCGAGGTCCACCTCGCGTACGACGAGCGGCGCCCCGTACTCATACAGCACCGCGGCGCGCATCGCGCGCGGAGCCTATCGCGGGCGGCGGCCGGGGTGCGCGCTCAGGCGGCCGGGTCACGCGTCAGCCGCGTGATCGTCACGTGCTCGCGATCGAATATGTCGCGGCTCCGCGCGCGAACGGCCTCGGTCTGCGATCCGGCCGGGAAGACCACCCAGTCGTGGCGCATCACGTCGCCGTCGACGAAGATCGGCAGCTCGAGCAGCCGTCCGAGCGGCGGCAGTGTGCCGAGCTCGAGGCGCGGATAGACGCCCATCAGCTCGACCTCGGATGCGAGGTGCGCGAAATGATCGCCGAGGGCGTCGCGAAGCAACTGCATGTCGATCCGGCGGTCGCCCGGGATGACGGTGAGGACGCGTCCCCACCGGGTGTCGACGAGCACGGTCTTCACGACGATGTGCGGGTCGACGTGCAGGGTCGCCGCCTCCTCGAGCGCGGTGAACGCCCGCTCGTGCTCGAGCACCTCGAACGGGATCTCCTTTGTCTCCAGGTACTCGATGACCTCGGTCATCGGACGCCTCCTCATGTCGCCTCAGGCCGAGCGTCGCACCACGGCGCGACACACGGACCTGCCGGCGGCCCGGGGGACCCAGGGTCCACGGTCCCCCGTTGCGCCGGAGCCGCAGACGCGCACGTCCGTGTCGGTCGGTACCGTTTTCGTGGTGGCCCACCCGCACCCCGCCGTTCGAGCGCTCGAGTCGGGACTCTCGCTCCCGCGGTTTCGCCGCGCCCTGGCGGCCGGCGGCGACCTCGACCATCTCCCGCCTCACGGCGACGCGCTCACGCCGCGCGGGCGCGACGAGCTGCTCCGGTGGCTGCGGTCGTGGGGATGCCGCCACCTGCGCCTCAAGGATCACGCGCGGACGTCACGTTCGTTGCGCGCCTGGGCGAGCGAATGGGTGCCTCTGCTCCCGCGTCGCTCCCTCGTCGACCTCTCGGTGCGCCAGGTCGAGGGCTCGGCCGCGGCGTACGAGGCCCTCGCGATCCGGCCGGCGGCGTCGGCCGCTCGAGCCGGAGGACCGGTCACCGTCACGTTCGGGCCGACCGCTTCGGCCAAGGCCCTGTACGCGCTCCGGCCGTCGGCGTTCCCACCCTGGGACGCCCCGATGCGCGCGGAGCTCGGCTTCGGCGACGATGCCGAGGCCTACGCCCGATACCTCGACCTGTGCGCGCAGGGCGTTCGCGCGACCGCCCGGCGCGCCGGTATCGAGCCGTCGGATCTGCCGAGGGCGCTGGGGCGGCCGAGGACGACCGCCGCGCGGCTCGTCGACGAGTACCTCTGGCTCACGCTCACGCGCGGCGCCCGTCTCTAGCCGGCGACGCCGCCGCCGTCGACGGACAGCGCGGCGCCCGTGACGAACGACGACTCCTCCGTTGCGAGGAACAGCACCGCGCGCGCAACCTCCTCGGCGCTCCCCATCCGCCCGAGGGGCCGCTCGGACGCCCACGCGACGTACTCGTCCCACGTCCATCCCTTGCGCTCGGCGTCCGCGTGCTCCATCGCCGTTTCCGTGTCGCCGGGACAGACCGCGTTCACGCGGATCCCGTCCTTCCCGTGGTCGATCGCGAGCGCCTTCGTGAGGACGGTGACGCCGCCCTTGGCCGCGCAATACGCGACGGCTTTCTCCCCGCCGACCAGCCCCCATCCCGAGCTGTTGTTCACGATGGCGCCGCCGCCGCGCTCGATCATCGCGGGGATCGTCGCCCGGCACATCAGGTACGTGCCCTTGAGCATCGTGTCAACCTGGAGATCCCACTCGTCCTCGTCGCACCCGAGGATGTCGTTCTCGGTGTAGAGACCGGCGTTGTTGAACAGGACGTCGACGCCCCCGAACACCGAGCGCGCCTCCGCGACGGTTCGGCGGCAGTCCTCGGCGTCGCGGACGTCGGCGGGAACGAACCGCGCCTCGCCACCCGCGCCGCGAAGCTCGTCCTCGACCGCCCGAGCGCGCTCCCGGTCGCGGCCCGTGAACACGACCTTGGCGCCCTCCCGCGCGAACAGCACCGCCGTCGCCCGCCCGATCCCGGACGTCCCGCCCGTCACCACCGCAACCTTGTCCCGCAGCCGCATCCTTCGATCTCCTCGCTCGGTCGTCGCGCACGGTAGCCGAGGCGCGTACCATCGCGCGATGCTTCGGCGCACGGTCACGGTCGCCCTCGTGGCACTCGCCGTCCTCGCCCCGGCCGTGCCCGCGGCCGGGACGTCGGCGTCACGGCTGAAGCCCACCATCGTGTGGAAGCCGATCCCGTTCGGCGCGCGGCGCGAGCGGCAGATGGCCGCGTACTCGAAACGCCACTACGGCGTGCGGACGTGGCGGCTCACCAACCCGCACGTCATCATCGAGCACTACACGGACGGCCCATCGTTCCAGAGCGCGTGGAACTACTTCGCCGCGAACCAGTTGCACATGGGCGAGATGCCCGGAGTGTGCGCGCACTTCATCATCGACACCGACGGGACGATCTACCAGCTCGTGAACCTGCGGAAGCGCTGCCGGCACGCCATCGGCATGAACTGGACCGCCGTCGGCATCGAGATGGTCGGGACGAGCGACGCGCAGATCCTGCACCGGCGACCACAGATCCGTGCGGCGCTGCGGCTGACGCTCTGGCTGATGGCGAGGTACGGCATCAACGTCGGCAACGTGATCGGCCACGCTGAGACGCTGGAGAGCCCGTACCACCACGAGCTCTATCCGTCGTGGCGGTGCCTGACGCACTCGGACTGGCTCCGCCCGGACATGCAGAGGTTCCGGCACCGGCTCCGGCAGCTCGCGCGGCGCAAGAACGTGCCCGGCGGCAAGCCGCCCCAGTGGGTCGACTCCGGCTGCTGAACGCGGCCGCCGAAGCAACCAAGTCTGGCATGATGCTGGGATGCCTTCGGCATCCAGGCAGATCACCGAGTGGATCGACCGTCGCGCGGCCGACGTGTACGAATACGCTTCCGATCCGGCGAATCTTGCACGATGGGCTCCCGGACTCGGCGACTCCGTGGAGAACGTCGACGGACGATGGTTCGTGGACACCGCGTCGGGGAGACTCGGCTTCGCGTTCGTGGAGCGCAACACGTATGGCGTCCTCGACCACGAAGTCACGCTGCCGACAGGCGAGATCGTCTACAACCCGATGCGGGTCATTCCCGACGGTGACGGCAGTGAGGTCGTCTTCACCCTGCGCCGCCTCCCGGACATGAGCGACGAGGACTTCGAACGCGACGCGGGACTCGTGCAGGCCGACCTCACCCGATTGAAGCACCTACTCGAGGCGTAGATCGTGGATGCGGAGAGCCTTCTTGCGTTCGTGCGGTTCCACGCATGGGCGAACGACCGCATCCTGACGACGGCGGCCGGCCTGTCGGATGAAGAACTCCGCAGGACGGGCGTCCTCGACCACAACAGCGCCTTCCACACGCTCCGGCACCTCGTCGACGTCGACTGGAGCTGGCGTCAGTTCTGCAGCGGGAACGACGTCGGCGACACGTACGTCTGGGATCACGGGTTCGTGCTGGACGACCTGCCGGCGATCCACGCGTTCTGTCTCGAAGAGGACGGACACCTTCGCCGCTACGTCGAGTCCCTGGACGATGCGGCGCTGAACGAACCCCTCGTCGCCGGCCCCGACTTCGCGCCGCCACGATGGCTGATCCTCGCGCACGTCGTGAACCACGGGACGCAGCACCGCAGCGAGCTCGCTCGCTACTTCACGGAGTGCGGACGCTCGCCGGGTGACCTCGACCTCGTCGACGCGCTCGAACTGCCGTGGCCTGCGGGCCGCTCGGCGTGACGCACACACTCCTTCTGGACGTATCGAGCCTGATGTATCGCTCGCATTTCGCGCTGCGCGACACCGTTCGCGCGGAGGACGGGACCAACGTCGGCGCGTGCTACGGCTACCTCGGCATGGTCACCCGGCTGATCGCGACGCGCCGACCGGACGACGCCGTGCACGTGTACGACCACGACTGGCGGCCGATCGCGCGAACGGATCTGTATCCCGCCTACAAGTCGACGCGGCCGCCCGACCCCGAAGGGCTCCCGGGGCAGTTCGAGATCCTGCGCGAGCTTCTCGACCTCACTGGGATGCGCCAGGCCGAGACGGAGGGGTGGGAGGCCGAGGACGCGATCGGCGCGCTGTGCGCAGAGGCGACCGACGACGACCGCGTCGAGATCGTCTCCGGCGACCGGGATCTGATCCAGCTGGTCCGCGATCCCGTGGTTCGGCTGCTCTACACGCTCCGCGGCGTCTCCGAGCTGCTCGAGCTCGACGAGGCGGGTGTGCTCGCGAAGTATGGGGTGCCGGCGTCGCGCTACGCGGAGTTCGCGATCCTGCGCGGTGACCCCAGCGACGACCTTCCCGGCGTGCAGGGCATCGGCGAGAAGACGGCGCGCGAGCTGGTGAACGCCTACCCCTCGATCGACGCGATGCTGGAGGAGTCCCGGTCGGACACCCCCAGGGACGGACCGCTCAAGGGCAAGCCGGCGCTCCGCTCGCGGCTGCGCGACGCCGTCGAGTACCTCGACGCCATCCGCAAGATCGTCCCGGTCCACCTCGACGCACCGGTCCATGTCTGGAACGGCACGCGGGACGATGCCTCGCTGGTGCGGTTCGCCGACCATTTCGGCCTCAAGGGCGCCGCGCGGCGGGTCCTGGCCGCCCTCGACAGCCGCGACGCCTGACCGGCGCCGGCCTCGGATTCGCGCCACACCGCCTCCTCGTGGCAGCATCCGCCGGTGACGAAGACGATCGTGCGCCGGTCCGCTGTTTCCTGGCTCGCCGTCCTCCTCCTCGCGGCGCTGGCATCGGTCCTCGCCCAGGCCGATCCCGCCGTCGCGGCCACGGAGCCGAGCCGGCTCAAGGTCGGCGTGTTCAACATCGAGTACGGCGGCACCCACGTGTCGTTCGACAAGGTCGTGCAGGCGATCCGGCGCGGCGGGGCGGACGTGGTCGGCATCGAAGAGGCGCAGACGCACATCCCGCGGCTGGCGCGCGCGCTCGGGTGGCCGTACTTCAGCGAACGTCTCCAGGTCGTCTCGAAGCTTCCGCTGATCGACCCGCCGGGCGGCGACGGTCACTACCTTTACGTCGAGGTGGCGCCCGGTGAGATCGTCGCCCTCCAGAACGTCCATCTCCCGTCGAACCCGTACGGGCCCTTCCGGATCAAGATGGGCGCGACGCGAGTGGACGTCCTCGAGATCGAGAACCGTCTCCGCGTGCCGGCAATCCAGGCGACGCTCGACGCGTCGACCGCGCTCGTCGCCGACGGCGTCCCGGTGTTCCTGGTCGGCGACTTCAACACCCCGACGTGGGAGGACTGGACGAAGCGGATGGTCGGGGTCCGGCCGCAGATCCGCTACGCGGTGCGCTGGCCGGTGAGCCTCGCGGTCGAGGCGGCCGGGTTCGTCGACTCGTATCGCGCGATCTATCCGAACCCACGGGCGCATCCCGGGCTCACGTGGTGGGCGGACCGGCCGAAGCTGTTCGGCGGCTACCCGCCGAACTCGGCGCCGCAGGACCGCATCGACCTGATCTATGCGGCGAACGCAACGCCGACGGCGAGCGTCGTCGTCGGCGAGTGGAACAACGTCAACGCCGACATCGCCATCCCGCCGCCGTGGCCGTCCGATCACCGCTCGGTGGTATCGACGTTCACGGTCACGCCGGCGCCGATGCCGACGCTGGTCGCGGTGCAGAAGGCCCTTCGCGACGTGGGGCAGGACGTGGACGTCCGGTACCACTCGCCCGGCGGCGGCGAGCGCATCGCGATCGTTCCCGGCGGCGGGGATCCCGCCACCGAGACCCAGCACACGCAAGCGACGACGCCCGGCACGACCGACGGGACCGTGACGTTCTCGACGACGGGATGGCCGGCCGGCGCGTACGACGCCGTCCTGCTGAACGGCGCCGGCAACGAGCTGTCGCGCATCCCGTTCTGGCTCAAGCCGCCGGACGCCGGCGTGCGGATCTCGACCGGCAAGCACACGTACGCCGTGGGTGAGCCGATCGACGTCGCCTGGACGTACGCGCCGGCCCGGCGCTGGGACTGGATCGGCATCTACAAGCGTGGCCGCGACCCCCACGTCGCGTACTACCTGCTCTGGACCTATACGGGCGCGACCGTCGAGGGCACGGCATCGCTCGGCGAGGACGCGCACGGCGCGTGGCCGCTCCCGGCCGGGAAGTACACGGCGTATCTGCTGACGGACGATGGCTACAAGGCCTTGGCGCGCACCGACTTCGTCGTCAAGGGTTGAACGCGGGCCGGCCGTCCACCGGCTACCCTGTCGCACCATGGCCGAACAGGTGGAGCAGCGGCACCTGGTCCTGATCCTGGCGCGGAGCTTCGCCTCCCGCCTGGCGACGCCGGTGTGGCTCGTCGACGCCGAGGGGACCGTCATCTACTTCAACGAGGCCGCCGAGGCGGTGCTTGCGCGTCGGTTCATCGAGGGGCCCGGGATGCCGGCGTCGGAATGGTCGACGATGTTCACGCCGCTCGACGAGAGGGGGAACCTGGTCCCGTACGAGCGGCTGCCGCTCGGTATCGCGATCAGCGAGGGGCGCGCCGACCACCAGGATCTGGACATCAAGGGCGCCGACGGCGTCGACCGCCGGATCGGCGTGACCGCGTTCCCCCTCTTCGCCCACCCGGGGGAATGCCTCGGAGCGCTGGCGATCTTCTGGGAGCGACCGGAGTCGGCATAGTGCGGATCCGGATCTGGGGCTCACGTGGATCGATCGCCTCACCGGGCCTCGACACGGTTCGCTACGGCGGAAACACGTCCTGCGTTGAGGTGTGCCTCCTCGACAACTCGCGGCTGCTGCTCGACGCCGGCACCGGCGCGCGGCCGCTCGGCATCGAGCTGATGCGCGACCTGCCGGCGCGGATCGACCTGCTGCTCACGCACCTGCACGTCGACCACGTGGAGGGGCTCGGCGCCTTCGAGCCGATCTGGTCGCCTGGGATCGAGCTGCACGTCTGGGGCCCGCCGTCCCCCGTCGCATCGCTGAACGAGAGGATCGCCACGTACTTCTCGCCGCCGCTGTTCCCCGTTCACCTGTCCGAGGTCCCGGCCAGCACCGTCTTCCACGACGCGACGGACCGACCGTGGTCGATCGGTTCGGCGACGGTGTGCTCGGAGCCGATCATGCACCAGGGGCAGACGGTCGGGTACCGGATCGAGGACTCGGACGGTGCGGTCCTGACGTACCTCACCGATCACGAGCCCGCCCTGGCCTCGGACCTCACCACCCTTCCCGGGGAGTGGATCTCCGGGTTCGGCCTGGCCGCCGGCGCGGACGTCCTGATTCACGACTGCCAGTACACGCCGGAGGAGTACCGCGAACGGGTCGGCTTCGGGCACTCGAGCACCGAGCACGCGGCGGCGTTCGCCGAGCGGACAGGCGTCGGCCGCCTCGTGATGTTCCACCACGATCCGCTGCACACGGACGACGCGCTCGAGGCGATGCGCGCGGACGTCCTCGAGCGGTGGAAGGTCGAGCCCGAGCGGTGTCTCCTTGCCGCCGAGGGGACCGAGCTCCACACCTGAGGTCGGGCGCTCCTCCATGCCGCGCCGGGCCGCGTGGCTGCGGGCGGCGCTCGTCAGCCGGCGTCGAGCGCCATCCGCAGGAACGCGGCCATCACCTCCGGGTGCCGCCCCTTCGACAACGAGATGTAGTGGCCGTCCACGACATCGCGGACGCTCGAGAACGCCTCGAACAGCATCTTTGGCGTCGCCGGGAACCCCGGCGAGGTCGAGAGCCCCGACAGCGCGACGACGTCGGGGTTCGCGCCCCACGCCTGCTCGGTCGCCGCCGCGACAAACGCCCGGTACCGCTCTGGCCGGTCCTGGAGGCGCTGCGACTGCGCCTCGCAGATATCGGCCAGACCGGCGGCCGCGTGGATCCCGGACCGCACGTACGCGTCCTCCTCGGGCTCGCCCGGATCCGCCACGAACTCCGCGCCCCGAACGGTGACGAGCCTCGGATAGGGGGTGACCATCGAGACGAGCCCGTGCCGGCGGGACGTCGCGACGAACCGCCGGATCGCCCGCTCCGGCGCGCGCTGCTCCTCGACCGGGGTGAACCGCCATCGCTCGAGGTCGTACATGGCGACGCGAACCCCGGGATCGACCGCCCCGGCCCGAAGGTCCCGCTCGAACGCCACGAGGCTGCCCCACGCCCGGCCCGTGACCGCTCCGGGCCATCCCGACGGCGACCCGCCGCCGAGGGCGAGCCCCCGTCCACGGCCGAACGCCCGCTCCGCCACGTCGGGATCGACGGCCGCGATCACCCGCATCGAGCCCGCGCTGGTCGCCCAGTACGGACCGGCGCCGCGGCGGATCGGTCTGTCCTCGGCCATCACCGCGACGCTACCCGGGCGGCACCGGCGTAGGCCTTCGGCCTGGTCGACCGTCGTTCGCCTCGCGAGCCCGGCCGGCACGGCCGAAACGGAACCCCTCCGCCTATCCATGAGGCGGAGCGGGGGTTCGAACCGACGATCTGGATGAGGATCGAGGAAGAACGCGATGAACGGCAGGCGGTTCGCGGTGGCGGCGGGAGAGATCGAACACGTCCTCGCGCGCACGGGCGTCGCCGTCATCGAGCGTGCCGCGCACACCGTGCTCATGGAGGCCACGCCGGCCGAGCTCTCGGCCCTGTCCGGCACCGGTGCGCGGGTCACGATCTTCCGCAATCCCGCGATCGCCCGAACCGCGTTCGGCCTGTACGACCGCTGAATAGCGGCGCCCCCCCGCCGAACAGACCCCGCCCCGTCGCCGCACGTATCCTCGATCGGATGCTGCGGTACATCGTCCGCCGATGCTTGTTCGGGATCCTAGTCCTGGTCGTCGTCTCGATCCTGACCTTCCTGATCTTCATCAAGCTGCCCGCCGGCAACCCGATCTACCGCATCGTCGGGCGGCACCCGTCTCCGCAGCTGATCGCGCTGGTGCGGCACCGTCTGGGCCTCGACCGCTCGTTCTGGGTCCAGTACTGGAGGTTCGCGCGCGGCCTGATCCCGCTCCCGGGCTTCTTCCTCGACAAGCAGGTTTACTTCTCGTATGCGGACAGTGTGCCCGTGAAGACCGAGATATGGCAGCGTTGGCCGACGACGGCGACGCTTGCGATCGGCTCGGCGGTCATCTGGGTGATCCTCGGGCTGCCGGTCGGGATCGTCTCGGCGACGAGACCCGGCAGCGCGCTCGACCGCTCGGCGATGGTGGCGGCGCTCGTCGGGGTCTCCGCGCCCGACTTCTGGCTCGGCCTGGTGTTCCTGTACGTCTTCCACTTCTGGCTCGGCATCGCGCCGTCGAGCGGGATCCCGTACGGTATGTCGACGCTCACCGCGATCCTCACCGGGCGGTTCGTGCTGCCGTGGCTGACGCTCGCCTCGACGACGGCCGCGTTCTACTCGCGGATGGTCCGCGGGAACCTCATGGAGACGATGAGCGAGGACTACATCCGCACGGCGCGTGCGAAGGGCCTCCCCGAGCGGCGCGTCATCTACCGGCACGGCCTCAGGAATGCGCTCACGCCGGTCGTCTCGATGTTCGGGCTCGACCTCGCGTTCCTGCTGGGCGGGGCGGTCATCGTCGAGAACGTGTTCCAGCTGCCCGGCCTCGGCGCGTACGCGATCGACGCGCTGTATTCCTCGAACTTCCCCGCGGTGATGGGTGTGACGATCCTCGGAGCGCTGCTGATCGTCGTCATGAACCTCGTCGTCGACATCGGCTACGCGTTCCTCGATCCACGCGTGCGCTACGCGTGACATCGGCTCGCTCGTGGGCGCGAGGCGGCGGCCTCCACCGCTAACCGCACCCCACCTGTTACGCTCGTTGTGTCCGGCATCGCCGGAGATCCGCGTCGCGAACCCGGCAGGCTCGCGCCGTTTCGGACGCGCGGGGGGGCGCAGCGGCTGGGAGGCTCGATGCCAGAGAGCTACGGCAAGAAGAAGCGTCGGGACGTGAAGTCACGCAAGGCGGCCGATCGCGAAGAGCGACGCGTCGCCCGCAATCAGCGCCGCGCCGATCGCGCCGCCGGTCTCATCGAGAAGGGCCCGCCGGTCGAGGCCGCCGATCCAACCGAGTACGGCCTTCCGGCGGTCGACACCGTCGAGGCCGAGCCCGAGGCCTGACGCCCGGCCGCACGAACGGCGGCGATAGACTCGTCGAGCCGTGGATGAGCCGCGCCGAACCTTGTTCTTCGACCGCCACCGGGAGCTCGAGGCCCGACTCACGGAGTTCGGCGGCTGGGACATGCCACTCCAGTACCCGGGCGGCACGGTGGGCGAGCATCTCGCCGTCCGTCGGCACGCCGGCCTGTTCGACGTCTCGCACATGGGACGGTTCACGGTTGGCGGTCCGCACGCGCTCGCCTTCCTCCAACACACGCTGACCAACAACGCCGAGGCGCTCGACGGGCGTCCGCACGGCGCGCAGTACACACTGATCCCGAACGAGAACGGCGGCGCCGTCGACGACGCATACCTCTACCGGTTCTCGCGCGAGGAGTACCTGCTCGTCGTGAACGCCTCGAACCGCGAGAAGGACTGGGCGCACCTGCAGACGCTCGCGGGCGACTTCGACGTCGAGCTGCGCGACGACACGTTCGACGTCGTGATGCTCGCCCTGCAGGGCCCCGACGCGCGCGACGCCCTCGCCGGCACGCTGACGGGCGGGCGGCTGCCGGAGCCCGTGCGGAACTCCGTCGGCACGGCCGAGCTCGCCGGCGCGAGCGTTCGGATCGGCCGGACCGGGTACACGGGCGAGCCGATCGCGTTCGAGCTGTTCATCGCGGCGGAGGACGGCCTCAAGGTGTGGGACGCGCTCACCGACGCGGGCGCCGTACCGGCCGGCCTCGGCGCGCGAGACACGCTCCGGCTCGAGGCCGGGCTCCCGCTGTACGGCGACGAGCTCGGGCTCGACCACGACGGCAACGAGATCCCGATCCTGGCGATACCGATCGCGCGGTTCGGCGTCAGCTTCGCCGCGCACAAGGATGACTTCGTCGGACGCGGTGCGCTCGAGCGCCAGGCGGCGGCGGCCGCGCGGATCCGCGAACGGGACACGTCGGACGTGACGGATCTCCCGCGGATGATCCGGCCGATCGCGGTCACCGGGCGCGGCATCGCGCGCGCCGGGGCCTCCGTCCTGCAAGGCGACGTCGAGATCGGTCGCGTGACGAGCGGGACCGCCGTTCCGTACTGGGAGTTCGATGGCGAAGCGGAGACGGCGCGTCCAACCGGCGAGCACCGCACGCGCGCGATCGCGCTCGCCTTCGTCGACAGCCACGTGCTCGACGGGGAAGCCGTGACGATCGACGTCCGCGGCAAGCCGACCGACGGCGAGGTCGTCAAGCATCACCTGCGCTCCGACGCGCCGCCCTACGCCCGCCCGATCGTCGTGACCCGCGAGGACCGAACGGGCCACACACCGACGCCCTCGACGCAGGAGAAGGTGCGCTCGCTGCTGCAGCGCGCCGAGCGCAACCACGAGTGGCGGCAGCGCGAGTGCATCGACCTCATCCCGTCGGAGATGACGCAGTCGCCGATCGTCCGGATGTTGCAGGTGATGGACCCCGCGTTCCGCTACGCGGAGCACCGCACGCTCGAGGCCTTCTACGACGCGGACGTCTTCTACTACCAGGGCACGGACTTCATCGCGGGCGTCGAGCGGCTCGTGAACCAGGAGATGGCGGCGTTCCTCGGCGCGCACGAGGTCGAGAGCCGGGTGATCAGCGGGCAGATGGCGAACACCGCGGTGTTCGGCGGCGTGGTCGACTACCTCAATCGGCACGACCGGCGCACCGAGCCGCGGCGGATCCGTCGCGTCATGAACAACCACATCGGCCGGGGCGGTCACCTGTCGGCGCAGCCGATGGGCGCACTCAAGGACTTCGTGGCGCGCGATCCGCGCACCGAGCGACCGGCGGTCACCAACTTCCCGGTCCTGGCCGACAACGCCTACCGCATCGACGTCCCGGCCGCGCTCGAGCTGATCGAAGAGGTCCGTCCGGAGCTCATCGTCTTCGGGAAGAGCATGGTGCTACACCCAGAGCCTGTCGCCGACGTCCGGCGGTTCCTCGACGAGCGCGACATCTCGTCGATCGTTCTGTACGACATGGCGCACGTCCTCGGCCTGGTCGGGCCGGAGTTCCAGCGGCCGTTCGACGAGGGGGCGGACCTCGTCACCGGCTCGAGCCACAAGACGTTCTTCGGGACGCAGCGCGGTGTGATCGGCGGCAGCTTCCGGCGCGAGGAGGAGCGGTTCGCCCTGTGGGAGGCGATCCGCAACCGCACGTTCCCCGGCTCGGTCTCGAACCACCACCTCGGAACGCTCCTGGGCCTCCTGATGGCCACCTACGAGATGAACGCGTTCAAGGACGAGTACCAGCCGAAGGTCCTGCGGAACGCGAAGGCGTTCGCCGGCGCGCTGGCCCATGCCGGCCTGCAGGTCGAGGGCGACGCCTCGATCGGCTACACCGAGACGCATCAGGTCATCGTGCGCGTCGGCTACGGGCGCGGGTGCGAGATCGCCAGACGCCTCGAGGACAACAACGTGATCTGCAACTACCAGGCGCTGCCCGACGACGAGAGCTTCACGGCAGCGAGCGGCCTTCGGATGGGCGTCGCCGAGATGACGCGGTTCGGCATGGAGCCGGGCGACTTCGCCGAGGTCGCGGACCTGATCCGAGCGGTCGTCGAGGACGACGCCGACGTCAAGGCGCGCACGGCGGCGTTGCGATCGCGCTTCACCGGGCTGCGGTTCTGCTTCGGCGACGACGTCGTCGGCGACCTCGCGGAACGCCTCGCCCGGATCCGCTGACGCCCGACCGGGTTACTTCACTCCTCGGTCACGCGAGCGGCCTGGACCTGGATCTCGAGATCGACGTCCCTGGCCACCAGGACGCCGGTCAGCTCGACGGCCATGTTCCACAGCAGGCCCCAGTCCTCGCGGTTCACGCGGGTTCGGGCCTCGGCGAACAGCCGGTCGTTTCCCCACGCGTCCTTGCCCCAGCCGAGGAAGTCACCCTTCAGCGTGACGGGCTTCGTCACGCCCCTGATCGTCAGGTCGCCGTCCATCTCGAACTCGGTACCGCCGGTCGGACGGAACGCCGTGCTCGCGAACGTCATCGTCGGATGCTTCTCCACCTCGAAGAAGTCGCTGGAGTGCAGGTGCTGGTCGCGCTGCTCGGTGCCGGTGGTCACGCTCGCGGTGTCGACGTCGACCTCGATGCTCGACTCCTCTGGCCGCTCACCCACGGTGATCGTCCCCGAGAACTCCTGGAAGCTCCCCCGGACCTTGCTGAGCATGTGTCTGGCGACGAACTCCAGGCTGGTGTGGTTCGGGTCGATCCGGTACGTCCCGGCGGGCGGGATCGACACGCCTTGGTACGTCCGCTCCTGCATCTGCTCGGCGGGTTGGGCCATGTCCTTCGTCCTCCTCCTCGAAGACCGGTGGCCCCGCCCCGTGCGCGGCCAACGACCTGGCTAACGATTCCCTAGTTGCTGGGTATTCCCCGGCAGCTTCCGAACGGGAATCCGCCTGCGTTTCCCCCGGTTGCCCGGCGTGAGGAGGTGTAAGGTCGGCGCCGATGCCGACCGATGACGCGGTCATGACGCCCGATCCCCAGGCCGAACCCCAGATCTGCGAGCACTTCCAGCGGGCAGCGGCGCTGATCGCCCGCCGCTGGAACCCGCTGATCGTGGGCGCGCTCTTGGACGGCGTCACCCGTTTCACGGACCTCCGTAACGCGATCCCGGGGATCAGCGACCGGCTCCTTTCGGAGCGCCTGAAGGAGCTCGAAGGGGCCGGGATCGTGACCCGCGAGGTGACGCCCTGCACCCCGGTCCGCATCGAGTACGGGCTCACGCAGCAGGGACGCGACCTCGCCGGCGTCGTCGACGAGCTCCGCGCCTGGGCCGAGCGCTGGGCCGAGACCCGCGCCCCCGTCGCCTGATCATCCGGACGTCTCGGCCGGTAGCCGACCGGTCACGCCGGAAGGACGATCGTCCGGGCCCATCGGACACGGCGAAACCCTGCCGTTGGACCAGGGAGGTTCGACGGGCTTCGCCGGACAGGAGTTCGGAACGGCCTACACCGTCGGCGGCGCGCGTGACATCACGTGGCTCCTCTCGTTCGCGCGCCTCGGCGCGGCGGCCATGCACGCGGGGATCCGGAACGAGGAGGCGCTCGCGTGGACGCGGGCCAACGGCTGGGGCGCCGCGCTTTCCGGCGCGTACACGAGCGCGACGGCCGCGGAGGCGCCGAATGTCCTCGAGACGCTCGCGACCGTGGCCGCCCCGTCGCCGGCGACCGAGCGATCGTTCTTCGTCCGCGAGGCACGCCGCCGCCGCCTCGTCCGGTTCCGCGTGGTGATCGCGTGGGTCGGGGTGGTGCTGCTCGCGATGGCCGGCGCGACGCTGTTCGCCGGGCGCGCGTCGGGCGGGAACGGAGACGCTGTCGCTGGCCGGCGCGTACGCGACGACCGGATCGTTCGTGCTGATCGCGAGCGCGGTCCGCGCCTGAGCTCAGCTCGCGCCCGCGCGCCGCGAACGCGAGAGCTCGTAGCGGACGCCGAACCACACCTCGCCGTCCTCCTCGTGGCGGAAGCGCTCGATCAGACGTAGGCCCGCCTTCTCGGCGACGC
>DATAEU010000028.1:0-2255 GCA_036257835.1 Actinomycetota bacterium
GTGCGCAAGCTGCGCGCCGAGCGGGGCGTCCCCGACGACCGCCGCTCAGGCGTCATCCTCACGCTGATCGGCCCGCCGGGCACCGGCAAGACGTCGATCGGCGAGTCGATCGCCCGCGCGACCGGGCGCGAGTTCGTCCGCATGTCGCTCGGCGGCGTGCGCGACGAGGCCGAGATCCGCGGCCACCGGCGCACCTACATCGGAGCGCTCCCGGGCCGGCTCGTGCGAGCGCTGCGCGACGCGGGGACGATGAACCCGGTGATCATGCTCGACGAGGTCGACAAGGTCGGCGCCGACTGGCGCGGCGACCCGTCGTCGGCGCTGCTCGAGGTGCTCGACCCGGCGCAGAACCACTCGTTCCGCGACCACTACCTGGACGTCGAGCTCGACCTGTCGCACGTCCTCTTCATCGCGACCGCGAACGTCGCCGAGACGATCCCCGGCCCGCTGCTCGACCGGATGGAGGTCATCCGCTTCGACGGCTACACGACCGAGGAGAAGGTTGCGATCGCGCGCGGGTATCTGTGGCCGCGGCAGGTGGAGCGAAACGGCCTTCGGCCCGAGGAGGTCGAGGTGTCCGACGACGTCCTGCGGATGGTGATCACCGAGTACACGCGCGAGGCGGGCGTGCGCCAGCTCGAGCGCGAGCTCGGCACCGTGCTTCGCAAGACGGCGACCGAGATCGCCTCGGCGAAGGCGGATCCACCCGTGGACGTCACCCTGGATCGGGCCCGGTCCGCGCTCGGCCGGCAGAAGTTCTTCCAGGAGTCGGCGGTTCGCACCGCCGTGCCGGGTGTGTCGACCGGCCTTGCGGTGACGGGAGCCGGCGGCGACGTGCTCTTCATCGAGGCGACGTCGATGCCGGGCACGCAGGAGCTGCTCCTGACCGGGCAGCTGGGCGACGTGATGAAGGAGTCGGCCCGGATCGCGCTCTCGTACGTGCGGTCGCACGCGGCCGAGCTCGGGATCGACCCGGCGGCCTTCGAGGGCAAGGAGTTCCACGTCCACGTGCCGGCCGGCGCGATCCCGAAGGACGGGCCGTCCGCAGGCATCGCGATGACGACGGCGATTGCGTCGCTCCTCACGGGGCGGCCGGTCAAGCACACCGTCGGCATGACGGGCGAGGTGACCCTCCAGGGCCGCGTCCTTCCGATCGGCGGGCTGAAGCAGAAGGTGCTGGCCGCCCACGCGCTCGGGCTGACCGACGTCATCCTGCCGGAGCGAAACCGCGGGGATCTGGACGAGGTGCCCGAGGACGTGCGCGAGGCGATGTCGTTCCACCCGGTCATGTCGATCGACGAGGTGCTGAAGCTGGCCCTCGAGCCAGGCCCCGTGCAGGCCGTCGCCTAGCGGCGGGATCGACGAACTCGCGGTAGTCGGACTGGCCGCCGAAGAGGTTCACCAGCCTCTCGGCGGCCAGAAACGTTGGCAGGCGGACGTGTCCGAGCGTGGCGCGATGGCTTGACCACGGCCAGTCGCCGGGAGTGCGGCAGATGCCGGCGCGGACGGGGTTCTGCACGATGTAGCGGGCCACGTGGCGGATGAGGTCGTCGTCGGCGAGGACGTTGGCGCCGTAGCGCCGGTGGAACAGGTGCCCCTCGCGCTCGTAGCGGCGGTTGAAGAGCTGCGCGTACACGCCCTGGAGGCTCTGCATGCCGCGATCGAGGTCGGGGCTCGGCGTATCGACGAGCAGGTGGAAGTGGTTCCCCATGAGGCAGTACGCCAGGCATCTCCACGACCCGCGCTCGACGACGTCGCCGAGCAGGTCGAGGAACCGAACGCGATCGCGGGTGTCCATGAAGATCGGCAGCCGGACGACTCCGCGGTTGAAGACGTGGTAGACGCCGCCGGCGAGGAGTGGTCGAGGCGGTCGAGGCATCGCGGTCGACGGTACGGCCACCAAGCGTCACAAGACACGCCAAACGGTCGCAAACCAGCATCAATCCGCACTTCGGGCGGACCCGGGGTCAGACCCCTATCGTGCTGTCATGGACGTTGATGCATATCTGGAACGCATCGGGTACACCGGCGCGCGCGAGCCGTCGGCGGAGGTGCTCGCCGACCTCCACCGGGCGCACATGCTGGCCGTGCCGTTCGAGAACCTCGACATCCACCTCGGCGTCGAGAACGTCCTCGACCCCGAGCACGTCTTCGACAAGATCGTGACGCGCCGGCGCGGCGGGTGGTGCTACGAGCTGAACGGGCTCTTCGCGCTCCTGCTCGAAGCGCTCGGCTTCACCGTCACCCGCTACTCG
>DATAEU010000029.1:0-57769 GCA_036257835.1 Actinomycetota bacterium
CAGGACGCGCTCGAGAACCTCCGAGATCTCGCGCGCGGGATCTATCCGCCCCTGCTCGCCGACAAGGGCCTGGTCCTGGCGCTCGAGGCGCAGGCTCGGAAGGCGTCGATGCCGATCGACATCGTGCCAGACGGGGTCGGCCGCTATCCCCAGGAGGTCGAGGCGGCCGTGTACTTCTCGATCCTGGAGGCGCTGCAAAACACGGCCAAGTATGCGAACGCGTCGCGCGCGTCGGTTGCGCTCGAGCAGCGCTACGGGTCTCTGACGTTCGAGGTGCGCGACGACGGCGCTGGGTTCGATCCGGAAGCACGCGGTTACGGGACGGGGCTTCAGGGCATCGCCGACCGCCTCGCCGCGCTCGACGGCGCCGTGCATGTCCGGTCGGCCGTCGGCGCCGGAACCGTCGTGACCGGGAGCCTCCCGATCCGATGAGCGCGACGATCGACCGGGCGGGGACGGCTCGCCGAGCGCGGCGTCTGGCGATCGCCACGTTCGCGTTCGCCGTCGTCTGCCTCGTCCTCGCGGGCACGCTGCAGACCCTCGACTCCGTCCGGTCGAAGGGCGATTGGGGTTCGGGCCTCATCAGCCGCCTTGGGTTCGCGGTCTCGTTCGGGCTCTTCCCCGTCGTGGGACTGCTCGTCGCGCTGCGTCGTCCCGGCAACCGGCTCGCGTGGGTGCTGCTTGCGGTCGGCGTGGTGGCGTTCCTGCCGTTCGAGGAGTACGGCGCGCACGCCGTCGCCGTCGGACTTCCGGCCGGCGATTGGGCGCTCGGCTTCGCGTCGTGGACGTGGGTCCCGCTGATCGGTCTTGCGGGCATCTTCGTGCCGCTGCTGTTCCCCGACGGCCGCCTGCCGTCGCCCCGGTGGCGCTGGCTGGCTCGCGCCGTCGTTGCCGGGATGGTGCTGACCTCGCTCGTGATCCTGCTGTCGCCGGGAACGCTCGCGGACAGCGGCTATCCGCATGTCCGGAATCCGTTCGGCGTCCCGGCGATCGCGTCGGTCGTCGACCTAGGCTACGTGTTCCTCGTGACGATCCCGCTCGGGATCATCGGCGCGGCGGCGAGCCTCGTCGTGCGGTTCCGACGGACGGGTCCGACCGAGCGCTTGCAGATCCGCTGGTTCGCGCTGGCCGCGATCGCCGTGGCCGTCGGCTACGCGATCGCGATGGCCGTCTCGTTCATCGACGCGCCGTGGGTCGGTACGGTCCAGAACTTCGCGCTAGTGCTGTTCGCGCTGCTTCCGATCTCGATCGGCGTGGCCGTCCTCCGCTACCGCCTGTACGACATCGACGTCGTCGTCCGCAAGACCGTGGTCGTCGCCGCGATCGCCGCATTCTTCACGGCGGTGTACGTGGGTGTCGTCGGCGGCATCGGCGCGTTGGTGGAGACGCACAGCACGACGGCATTGTCGTTCGCAGCGGCCGCGGTGGTCGCAGCGCTCTTCCAGCCGGCGCTCGCCGGTGCGCGCCGCTTAGCGGATAGGGTCGTCTACGGCAAGCGCGCCACACCGTACGAAGTGCTCGCTCGGCTGGGGCAGAACCTGGCGGGCACGTACGCGTCCGACGACGTCGTGCAACGCATCGCACAGGTTCTGGCGGACGGGATCGGTGCTCGCCGCGTCCGAGTGCTGGTGAGCGTTGGATCCGGCATGCGGGAGCTTGCCCTCTGGCCGGCCGCGGCGGAGCACGACACGCCGGACGATCTCGTCGTCGAGGTCCGCGATCGCGGCGAGGTCCTGGGCGCGCTCGCCGTCGCGATGCCTGCGAACGACCCGATCGATCCCGCCCGCGAGAAGCTTATCGACGACCTCGCCGCGCAGGCGGGCCTCGCGCTCCGCAACGTCCGCCTGACGGCCGAGCTGCAGACGAGGCTCGACGAGCTCGGCGCCGCGCAGCGCCGGATCGTCGCCGCACAGGATCAGGAACGGCGGCGGCTCGAGCGCAACATCCACGACGGCGCCCAGCAGCAGCTGGTCGCGCTCGCCGTCAAGGCACGGCTCGCCCGCTCGCTGCTCGGTCGCGACGACGAGAAGGCGGGCGAGATGCTCGACCAGATCGGCGCGGAGACCCAGGACGCGCTCGAGGACCTTCGCGATCTCGCGCGCGGGATTTATCCGCCCCTGCTCGCCGACAAGGGCCTTGCCGCGGCGCTCGAGGCACAATCTCGCAAGTCGCCGCTGCCGGTCGACTTCTCGCCCGACGGCGTCGGCCGATACGATCAGGCGATCGAGGCCGCCGTCTACTTCTCGATCCTCGAGGCGCTGCAGAACGCGACGAAGTACGCGAACGCCTCGTCCGTCGTCGTCGGCCTCGGGCAGCGCGACGGGCGGCTGACGTTCGAAGTTCGTGACGACGGGGTCGGGTTCGACCCGAGCGGGACGGGATACGGGACCGGATTGCAGGGGATGGCGGACCGGCTCTCAGCGCTCGACGGATCGTTCGAGGTGCGATCCGCGCCGGGCGCCGGCACGTCGATCGTCGGGTCGGTTCCGGTCGAGCCGTGAAAGAGAAGCTGTTGGAGGTCGAATCGGCGGCGGGACGGGGGTTCCGGATCGTGGCATCCGTCCTCGGCACGCTCCTGGTCGCGCTGTCGGTCCCCTTCGCGATCATCGCGGTCGTCTCGAACGATCCGAGCAACACGATCCACCGGTTCCACACGACCGGCGGCGCGGTGCCATCGCTGATCCTCGCCGCGGCGCTGCTGGTGCTGGCGTGGCGCCCGGAGGAGCTCGCCGCGATGCAGCTGTTCGTCGTCGGCGCGATCGTCTCGATGCTCATCGGGCTCGTCGCCGGCGATCTGTTCTCGGGACTGTTGTTCGTCGGCGCCGTCCTCGCGGCGATCCTGCTCGCGCTGTATCCGGCCGGGCGCGACGTGTGGCGGCTCGAGCGTCCGAGGCTCGGCCTGCTGGCCGCCGCCGTCGTCGCCGCGATCCCCGCGATCGCGTACGCCCTCACGCAGGCGGCGCTGCAGCGCCACGCGATCCCCGGCGACCCACACGGCGACGCGCATCACTACAGCGGAGCCGCGGTCGCCGCGGCCGCGCTCCCCGCGACGGTCGTCGTGGCCGCGATCGGTCGGACCGGCTGGCGGATCGTCGGCTGGATCGCTGCGGTCGCGCTCGTCGCGTTCGGGCTCGCGTCGCTCGCGTTCTCGACGTACATGAGCGCCCCCGATCCGGTGTGGTCCTGGGCGAGCATCGCGGGCGGCCTCGTCGTCCTCGCCCTCACCGAGCTCGAGGTTCGTCGCACACGGGAAGTCCCGGCCGTATGAGCGCCCCGCGACCCGCGCTGCGCGATCGGCCGGCACCCAAGGGCTTCCGCCGCCTCGAGCGGTGGCTCGTCGGGCTCGTCATGGCGATGTTCGCCTACGTCATCGAGAAGGCGGTCCTGCGGTCGATCAAGAAGGGAAACACGACGCCGAAGCCCGTCGAGCCGACGGCGATCACGGGGACGGGTGCCGACGTCTCGGCCGACTAGTCCACGATGGACTAGGTGTTCCGGCGGAACAGGTCGACCAGGAGGCCGATCGTCAGCACCCCGGCAGCGACCCCGAACACGATCGGGACCCAGCCGGCGACGCGCGTCGACAGTAGCGTCAGTCCGGTGGCGAGCAGCGCGGCGCCCGCGGTGAGACCCAGCGCCAGCCGCCGCCCGGCCCGCCGGATCGTCGTCTCGAGCGTCGACGCGCGGAAGTTGACCTCGAGCTTCTGGCCGGGTCGAGCGCCGATCAGCCGCTCGACCGCCTCGACGACCCGGAGGAACCGGACCTTCAGCCGCTGCGATTGATAGAACAGCGTCTGCGGGTCGAGCTTCGCGCCCATCCCGCGGATCAGGTTTCGCATCAGGAACTTCCCGGCGACGTCGAATGGGTCGAGCTCGGGATCGAGCTGCGCCGTCGCCAGCTGCATCTGCGCGAGCGCCTTCCCGGTCAACGTGAGCGATGCCGGCAGCGGCACCTGGTACCGAAGGGCGACCTCGCTCATCTCCTGCAGCACCGGACCGAGCTGGATGTCCTTGAGCGACGCCGTCCGGTACTTGGCGACGAGCTCGCCGATCTCGTCGGCGAACCCGTGCACGTCGAGCTCGGAGCGGTCGATCGCGCCGGCCAGCATGAGCGTCACGTCGGTGAGGAACGGGACGTCCTCCTGCCAGAACGCCATGAGCAGCAGCATCAGCTGCTCGCGCATCGCCGGATCGACCTCGCCGACCATCCCGAAGTCGAGGAAGTAGATCCGGTCGTTCCACCACATCAGGTTGCCGGGGTGCGGGTCGGCGTGGAAGAAGCCGTCGATCAGGATCTGCTTGTAGTAGGACTCGAGCAGCTCGCGGGCGGCCCCTGTGCGCGCCTCGCCTTCCGGCGCGCTCGAGATCGGCATGCCCTGGACCTCCTCCATGACGAGCAGCCGGGACGACGATAGGTCGCCGAACACGCGCGGCACGGCGAGCCGCGCATAGGGCGCGATCACGCCCTGCATGCGCTCGATGTTCGATGCCTCCTGCCGGAAGTCGAGCTCCCGGTGGAGCGACGACGACAGATGCTCGAACACCGCGCCCATGTCGATCACCTGGTTCAGCCTGGGGCGGTCGGACACCTTCTCGGCGAACACCTCGAGCAGGGCGAGGTCCTGCTCGATCTCCTCGCGCGCGGTCGGGCGCTGGACCTTCACCACGACGCGCTCGCCGTCGGTCAGCGTCGCGCGATGCACCTCGGCGATCGTGCCGGCGGCCATCGGGGTGGGATCGATCGACTCGAACACGTCCTCCCAGGGAACCTCGAGCTCCTGCTCCATGACGCGCACCACCTGCTCCTCGGTCAGCGGCGGCACGTTGTCCTGCAGGGTGGCGAGCTCCTCGATGAACTCCGGCGGGAGCAGGTCGGGGCGCGTCGAGAGCACCTGTCCGAGCTTGGCGAACGTCGGGCCGAGCTCCTCGAGGGCGGTCCGGAGCTGCCTCGCCTGCTTCCTCCGTCCGGTCGCGCCCTCGTCGTCGCGGCCGAACAGCGCCCTGACGCCGTGCTTGGCCATCACGACGCCGATGCGCGTACCGCGGGCCGCGAGGTGCGGCTGGGTCTCGGGCGCCTCGCCGCCGCGCGTGACACGGGTGGACGGCATGACGCTCGCGGCGATGTCGCCGTCGGCGAACGTGTTGACGATGATCACGGTGCAACGCGAGTTGTGCGAGATCCGGTTCGGGACGTTGCCGAGCAGGAACTCGCGGCGTCCGCTCATCCCCGCGTTCCCGACGACGAGGACGTCCGCCCGCTCCTCCTCGGCCGCACGGACGATCGCCATCGCCGGGTCGTCGTCGATCACCACACGCGAGCGCGAGCGCTCGCCGGCGAGGTCGTACGCGTGCTGCCGGAGCTCGTCGGCGGCCGCGTCGGCGCGGGTGCGCTCGGCCGCGCCGTACTCGGTGTCGGCAGGATGCTCGGGAAGGACGACCTGGATGACGAACAGCTCGGCGTCGAACCGGGCCGCCATGCCCGAGGCCCACCTCACCGCGCGCTCGGCCGTTTGCGAGCGGTCGGTTGCGACCATGACGCGTGAGACCACGCCGAGCGAAGCCGCGTCGGGGTCCGTCCGCACCATCGCCGCATCATAGGGGGCGCGTAGGCCGTTGGTAGACTCGCCGAACCCGCCGGAGTAGCTCAGCCTGGCAGAGCAACCGCCTCGTAAGTGGTAGGTCGGGGGTTCAAATCCCCCCTCCGGCTCCAACGCGCGTCGCTCATCAGACGGCATCACCGTCGACAGGGCCGCACGATGCCGGGCGTCCGGCCCGGGTCCACGGCTTCGTGCCGGCCGCATGCTTCGGGTTCGAGGCGGAGGAGCAGGACGAGCGATATCGAACGTCGTGGTGCGTCATCTCGAACGCGATCGGTTCCGGATCGAGATCCGAGGACACGAGCTCGATGTCGATCAGCCGATCGAGGACGGCGGCGACGACAAGGCGCCCACGCCGACGGAGCTGTTCGCGGCGTCGCTCGCGTCGTGCGTCGGCTTCTACGCGGAGCGCTTCCTCCGCCGCCACGACCTTCCGGCGGAGGGACTGACCGCCGAGTACTCCTTCGAGATGGCGACCGATCGCCCCGCGCGCGTCTCCTCCATCGACGTTCGGCTCGGCCTTCCGGCGGGCATCCCGCGCGTCCGACTCTCGGCGCTCCGCTCGGTCGTCGAGCATTGCACGGTGCACAACTCGCTGATGCAGCCGCCGGCTGTCACGATCCGACTGCCCGGCGATCCGTGACGGCGAGCGGTCGCGACGAGGCGTATTGCTAGAATCCGCGCCGTGCTGGCGCAGCTCTCCTTCAGCCCCAATGCCACACCGACGCTGAACACCGGCGGTTGGGTCTATGGGGCGGCCGTCCTGTTGACCGTCGTCGGGGTGCTCATCGTGCTCGCGATCGTGTTCGGCTACATGCGCTTCGCGCCGCGGTTCCGACGGGACGAGGGCGCTCCGACGTCCGTTCGCGCGCCGCGTCTGCAACCCGGTCGCGACGCGCCCCGGCGCCCCGTGAACATCACCAGCGCGCCGATCGTGGTTCCCGCGCCCCTCGCCCCGGCTCCCGTGCCGGCGACGGTCGGGGCACCCCCCCCGGCCGCCGTCGCGGCTCCGGCAGCCGCCGTGCCCGCCCCGGCCGAGGCCGCGGCACCGGCAACCGCCGCACCGGCCCCGGCCGAGGCCGCCGCGCCGCCCGCGGCCGCCCCGGCGCCGGTCGTGGCGCCCGAGCAGCCGGCTCCCGCCCCTGCTGCCGCGCCTCCGGCGGGTCCGTCGCCGGCGCCGACCCCCGCGGCCCAGGCCGCGCCGACGCCCGCGCCCGCCGCGGGCGAGCACAAGGAGGTTTCGCTCGACCAGGAGACGTTCGACGCCAAGCTCGCGGAGCTGCTCGCCAAGGGGACCGACCGACGCGTCGCCGAGGGCCAGGCCCGTCGCGCCGCGATGATCGCGGCCCGCAAGAAAGCCGAGGGTTAGCCCGCCTCCCGCGGGCGCCCATGGAGGCTCCGAAGCTCGACTGGACGATGGGCTCGCAGGCGGCGCGGCTCGTCGACTGGCACACCGCCGCGGACGTCGGCCGGACCGTCGGCGGGCCCGGCCCCTCGACCTCGGCGCTCGACCGCGCGCGCATGCGTGAGGATCTGGCGGCCGTCGTTCCCGAGGCCCAGGACCTCGTCACCCAGCTCACCGGCATGCGGGTCGAGGGCTTCCGCGCGCGCCCCTGGGTGATGTCGCGAGGCGAGTGGGTGAGCACCAACCTCACCGCCCTGCAGCGCCTCCTCGAGCCCGTGGCCGACCGCCTGATGAACGACAAGGCCCAGTCCGAGCTCCGCCGCAAGGCGCTGGCCGTCCAGATCGGGATCCTGCTCGGCTATGTCTCGCGCCGCGTCCTCGGCCAGTACGACCTCTTCCTCCCGCCCGACGACGACGGGCTCCTGTACTTCGTGGGACCGAACCTCGCCGAGGTGCAGCAGAAGTTTGCGCTCGACGCACATCAGTTCCACCTCTGGGTGTCGCTGCACGAGGTCACGCATCGCGTCCAGTTCGGTGCGACGCCGTGGCTCCGCGGCTACCTCTCGAGCCTGGTCGACGCGTACCTCGACACCGTGCAGATGGACGCGTCGCAGCTCATCGCGCAGGCCAAGCGCGCGATCGACGACGTGCGTTCGGGTGCGATCGACTGGCGCGGGCCGAACGCCCTGCTCCTGCTCCTCACGCCGCAGCAGCGCGATCTCTTCCAGAAGATGCAGTCGCTGATGTCGCTGCTCGAGGGGCACGCGTCGTACGTGATGAACGTCGCGGCGGTGGGACGCATCACCGAGCTCGAGCGGCTGCGTCGCGCCCTCAAGGAGCGCCGGCGCTCGAGCGGCCCCGAGAAGGCGTTCCAGCGCGCGATCGGCCTCGAGTCCAAGATCCGGCAGTACGACGCCGGCGAGCACTTCGTGGGCCGGATCGTCGGGCGGGCCGGGTGGGACGGCTTCAACCTAGTGTGGCGAAGCGAGGCCGACCTGCCGACGATCGACGAGATCGCCGAGCCGGACGGGTGGCTCCATCGCGTGCCGGGCGCCTGAGGCGTCCGCCTGCCGTCGCCCGGGTCCTCGAACGCGTCACCGCGACCGCCCGCCGGCACGAGATGTTCCTGCCCGGGCAGACGGTGCTCGTCGCCGTCTCCGGAGGTCCCGACTCGGTGTGCCTCGTGTACTCCCTGTGGCACCTTCGCCGCCTGTTCGGCGTCCGGCTGCAGGTCTTCCACTACGACCACCGGCTGCGTCCGGACTCCGCCGCCGACGCCACGTACGTCGAGCGCGTCGCCGGCCGGTTCGGCCTGCCGTTCCACCTCATCGTCGCCGAGGAGCGTCCGCCGCGGGGCGCGTCGGTCGAGGCCTGGGCGCGCGACCGCAGGATGCTCGCCGGCGCGTACCTCGCGCGCGACCTCGACGCCGGCTGCATCGCGACGGCGCACACACGCGACGACCAGGCAGAGACGGTCCTGATGGCGGCGATCTCCGGCGGCGGCCTCGACCGGCTCCGCGGGATCGAGCCGCACGTCGGGCCCTACGTCCGACCGCTGCTCGACGTCTCGCGGGACCAGGTCGAGGCGTTCTGCTCGGCTCTGCATCTTCGCCCGCGTCGGGATCCGACCAACGCCGACACACGGCTCCTTCGCAACGCCCTGCGGCTGCGCGGGATCCCGGCGCTCGAGCGCGCGACGAAGCGCGGCGTCCGCGAGCCGCTTGCGCGGACGGCCGACCTCGTCCGCGAGGACGCGCGCGAGCTCGCCCGGCAGGCCCTCGAGGTCTGGGACGACGTCTGCGAGGAGACCCCGGACGGTGTTCGGATCGACGCCGCGAGCCTGGTGACGCTGCCCGGTGCGATCGCGGCGCGGGTCGCGGCCCACGCCATCGTCCGATGCGGGGTCCCGAAGACCGACGAGTCGGTGGCGGCGCTGCTCGACCTGGCGACCGGCCGGCCCGGTCGCCGGCGCGACCTCGTCGGCGGTTTGAAGGCCGTTCGGGACAGGGAGTATGTTTCCCTCTCTCGTTCTTCCCCCGAGAGCCGGGATTGAAGGAGGGCGGGATGGAAAGCCGGGGCGCCGCACTGTCCGATCGCAACGATCTCGTAACTCGTATCGAGCCCGCCGCGGAGCCGTTCGCGGACGAGTACGACCGCAACATCGAACGCGTCCTGATCACCGAGGACGAGATTCAGGACATGCTTCGTAACCTCGGTGCGCAGATCACCGGCGACTACGAGGGGCTCGATCTCCTCCTCGTCGGCGTGCTGAAGGGGGCGTTCGTCGTGATGGCGGACCTCGCGCGCTACGTGCACCTGCCGATCGAGTTCGACTTCATGGCCGTCGCCTCGTACGGCGCAGCGACCAAGACCAGCGGCGTCGTTCGGATCCTGAAGGACCTCGACCACGACATCGAGGGGCGGCACGTGCTGCTCGTCGAGGACATCGTCGACTCGGGACTGACGCTCAACTACGTCCTCAAGAATCTGCGGGGGCGCCGGCCGGCGAGCCTCGAGGTCTGCGCACTGCTGCAGAAGGTCGGGATCCAGCGTGTGCCGTTGGACATCCGCTACAAGGGGTTCGACATCCCGCCGAACTTTGTCGTCGGGTACGGGCTCGACTTCGCCGAGAAATACCGGAACCTTCCCTATATCGCCACGCTCCGGTCGGAGACCTCCGCCGAGCTCTGACGGCGGGAACGCCGCCCGCACCTCCGCCCGTCCGATACACGATGCGACCGGCTCGCGCGGCTCCCGTGGTGGCCCTGATCTTGGGGCTCACGCTGGCGGGATGCGCGGGCGGCTCGAGCACGTCGGACGTCGGCCAGGGGGTCCGGGGCGTCGTGGTGGCCGGCCCACAGTGCCCGGTCGAATCGGCGACGAGTCCCTGTCCGCCAAAGCCCCTCCCGAGCATCGAGGTCGAGGTGACCGACGACGGCGGGGTCGTGGCGCAGGCGACAACCGACGAGCGCGGCGGATTCGTCGTCGCGCTGAATCCCGGGACGTACGCGGTCCAGGCGGCGCCCGGCCAGAGCGGCTTCATGTCGTCGCGTCCGGTGCCGTTCGAGGTCCGATCGGGGACCGTCACGAGGGTCACCGTTCCCGTCGACACCGGCATCCGATGAGCCGGCTGGGGGAGTCCGACCCCCGTGCTACCATTCGACAGGGCTCGGCGTGCAGGACGGACGCTCGGGCCTCGACGTGTCTCCGCAGGTAGAACGGTTCGAGAGGAGCTCCCCTGCCCAGCGACCCCGGCTCGCCGATGCGACGACTCTTTCGCGGACCGGCGCTCTACATCCTCATGGTCCTCGCGGCCCTGTGGATCTTCGTGCTGTTCGCCAACCGGCAGCAGCCCGCCGAGCAGATGTCGTTCAGCCAGTTCCAGCAGGACGTCTCCAACGGCGACGTGCTGAACGCCACGTTCTACGAGGGCGACCAGAAGATCCGGGGCGACCTGCGCGACGGCAAGACGTACGAGGTGGCCTACCCGCTCGACTCCCAAGGCGACATCGTCAAGGAGCTCGCGGCCAAGGGAATCCGCACCGACGTCGATCCGCAGAAGGGGTCGGCGCTCGTCGGGTTCCTGTTCCAGCTGATCCCGATCGTCCTGATCATCGGGGCGTTCCTGTGGATCATGAACCAGTCGCAGGCCGGGGGCGGCCGGGTCATGCAGTTTGGGAAGGCTCGCGCCAAACAGATCACGAAGGACCAGCCGAAGACGACGTTCAGCGACGTCGCCGGTGTGGACGAGGCGATCGAGGAGTTGCAGGAGGTCAAGGAGTACCTGCAGAACCCGGCCAAGTTCCAGGCGATGGGCGCCAAGATCCCGAAGGGCGTCCTGTTGTTCGGGCCGCCCGGGACCGGCAAGACGCTGCTCGCGCGGGCGGTCGCCGGTGAGGCCGGCGTCCCCTTCTACTCGATCAGCGGCTCGGACTTCGTGGAGATGTTCGTCGGCGTCGGCGCCGCCCGCGTCCGCGACCTGTTCGAGCAGGCCAAGCAGAACGCGCCCGCCATCGTGTTCATCGACGAGATCGACGCGGTCGGCCGGCACCGCGGTGCCGGCCTCGGCGGCGGCCCCGCCGAGCGCGAGCAGACGCTCAACCAGCTGCTGGTGGAGATGGACGGGTTCGACCAGCGGACGGCGGTCATCCTGATGGCCGCCACCAACCGCCCGGACATCCTCGACCCGGCGCTGCTGCGGCCTGGGCGGTTCGACCGGCACGTCACCATCGACCGGCCCGATCTCGAGGGACGCAAGGCCATCCTCCGGGTGCATGCGCGCGGCAAGCCGTTCGACGACGCCGTCGACCTCGACGTCATCGCGCGCCGGACGCCTGGCTTCACCGGCGCCGACCTCGCCAACGTCATCAACGAGTCGGCGCTTCTCGCCGCGCGCTGGGGCAACAAGGCCATCTCGATGCGCGAGATCGAGGAGGCTATCGACCGCGTGATGGCGGGTCCCGAGCGCAAGAGCCGCGTGATGAGCGAACGCGAGAAGCGGGTGATCGCCTATCACGAGGGCGGTCACGCACTCGTCGCCCACGTCCTTCCCAACACCGACCCGGTCCACAAGATCAGCGTCATCTCACGCGGCCGGGCGCTCGGCTACACGCTCACGCTCCCCGAGCAGGACAAGTTCCTTATGACCCGCGAGGAGCTGACCGACGAGCTCGCCATGCTGCTCGGCGGGCGCGTCGCCGAGGAGCTCATCGTCGGCGACATCACGACCGGCGCGGCCAACGACATCGAGCGCGCGACCAAGGTCGCCCGGCAGATGGTCACCGAGTACGGGATGAGCGACGTGATCGGTCCGCTAACGCTCGGGCAGAAGCAGCACGAGGTGTTCCTCGGCCGCGACTTCCAGACCCAGCCGGACTACTCGGACTCGGTCGCGTTCGAGATCGACAACGAGGTCCGGCAGATGATCGACCAGGCGCACGACGAGGCGCTCGAGATCCTCCAGCAGTACCGGACCAAGCTCGACGAGCTCGCCGGCAGGCTGATCGAGAAGGAGACGATCGACCGCGACGAGGTCGAGACGATCCTCGCTGATGTCACCAAGCGCGCACAGCGCGACCAGGCGATCCGCGGCGCGGGCCTCGCCGTTGCCCGGCGCGCGATCCGCGCGCAGCACGACCATCCCGGTCCCGGGCAGATCCGCTGACCGCCGCGATGGCGACCGTCGACCGAGCGAAGATCGAGAAGGCCGTCCGGCTGATCCTCGAGGGTGTCGGCGACGATCCCGAGCGCGCCGGCGTCAAGGACACGCCGCGACGCGTGGCCGACATGTACGAGGAGATCTTCGGTGGCGTCGGCCAGGATCCGACACCGCTCGTCACCGTCGTCCCGGGGGCGGACTTCGACGAGATGATCATGGTGAAGGACATCCCGCTGTATTCCATCTGCGAGCACCACCTGCTCCCGTGGATCGGTCAGGCGCACGTCGCGTACATCCCGAACAAGCAGGGCGAGATCACGGGGCTATCGAAGATCGCGCGCGTCGTCGACGTGCTCTCGAAGCGTCCGCAGGTGCAGGAGCGCCTGACCACGGAGATCGCCGACACCATCGAGAAGGCGCTCAGCCCGCGCGGTGTGTTCGTGATGATCGATGCCGAGCACCTGTGCATGACGATGCGCGGGATCAAGAAGCCGGGGTCGCGGACGATGACGTCCGCGGTGCGCGGGCTCTTCCGCAACGACGCGCGGACGCGGCAGGAAGCGCTCGACCTCATCGCCAGGTAGCGGTTCGCGGCGTCGCCGGCCTCGATACGATGCCATCGTGACCGACCTGGTCTGGCGAGCTGGCGACGTTGAGCTCCGATGCGGCGATCGAACCCTGATCATGGGCGTGCTCAACGTCACGCCGGACTCGTTCTCGGACGGCGGGCGGTTCCTCGGTGAGCGCGCGGCCGTCGATCGAGGGCTCGCGATGGCCGACGAGGGTGCCGACATCGTCGACGTGGGAGGCGAATCGACGCGCCCGGGCTCCGAGGCCGTGCAGGTGTCGGAGGAGATGGAGCGGATCGTCCCGGTGATCGAGCGACTCGCGGCGCATCTGCCCGTTCCGATCTCGGTCGACACCCGACGCGCCGAGGTTGCCCGTACCGCGCTCGACGCCGGCGCCGTCATCGTCAACGACGTGTCGGCCGGTCGGGATCCGGACATGTTCGACGTTGTGCGCGATCGCGGGGCCGGCTACGTCCTCATGCACATGCTCGGGGAGCCGATGACGATGCAGCACGAGCCGCGGTACGACGACGTCGTCGCCGAGGTGAGCGAGTACCTCCGCGAGCGCATCGAAGCGGCCGGCCTGGCGGGCATCGACACCGAACGCGTCGCCGTGGACCCGGGGATCGGTTTCGGCAAGACCGTCGAGCACAACCTCTCGCTGCTCCGCCACGTCGAGGCGTTCGCGGCGCTCGATCGCCCGGTCCTCTACGGGCCCTCGCGCAAGCGGTTCATCGGCTCGTTGCTCGGAGGCGCCGACGAGAACGACCGACTGGAGGGGACGCTCGGTACGGTGTCCTGGCTCGCCGCCCGCGGGGTGCACGTGGTCCGCGTCCACGACGTCCTCGAGGTCCACCGCGCGCTCACGCTCGTCGACGCGATCGCGCGGGCAACGTGAGCGCCGCCGAGGCGAAGCGCCGCGTGCGGATCTCGGCCGGCGAGCTCGCGGTCGTCGACGCCGGCGACCCCGACGCGCCCCCGGTCCTGTTCCTCCACGGCTTCCCGACGTCGTCGTTCCTATGGCGCGCGTTCGTTCCGATGCTCCCGCCCGTGATGCGGGCGCTCGCGCCGGACCTGCTCGGCGCGGGCGATTCCGACAAGCCCGAGGACGCGCCGCTCGGGATCGAGGCGCAGGCCCGCTACCTGGGCGAACTGCTCGACGCGCTCGGGCTGGACCGTGTGGCCGTCGTCGCGCACGGGCACGGCGGCGGAACGGCGCAGCTGCTCGCGATCGGGGGCCGGGTCGCGGTCCTCGTCCTGATCGACTCGATCGCGTTCGACGCGTTGTCGAGCGAGCCGATGCGGGAGCTGGAACGCCTGGTTGCGCGCGACCACGCGCACCTCGACGCGTTCATCGGCGGCGTGTTCGACGTCGGGATGGGGCATCGCGACCACCTCGCGGGCGAGGCCGTCGCCGAGTACCGGCGGCCGTTCGCCGGCGAGGACGGCGTCCGCGCGTTCGCCCGGTGGGCGACGTCGTTCGAGGGCTCGGAGCTCGTCGGCCTCGAGAAGGACCTCGCCGCGCTCGATATCCCGGCCTTCCTGTTGTGGGGCGAGGACGATCCCTTCGTGCCCGTCGAGGTGGCCGAGCGGTTGAACGAGCTGATCCCCCGCTCGAGCCTCGCGCTGCTCCCGGGCTGCAAGCACTTCCTGCCGGAGGACGCTCCGCAGACGATCGCCCCGCTGATCTACGAGTATCTGCGCGGCACGTACGCGAAGCAGCCGCACGTGCACGAGACCGGACCCGCGACGATCGAGCTCGGACGCAGGTACCGCTCGGCCGATGCCTCGGATTGAGCGCGTGAACGATACGGGAGGGGATCCAGGTGGGGAGGACGAGACTGTTCCTGACCGGCGTCGAGGCGATGGGCCGGCACGGCGCGAACCCGGGCGAGAAGGACTCACCGCAGGCGTTCGTCGTCGACCTCGACGTGGAGGTGGACGCCGCCTCGGACGAGCTCGCCTCGACCGCTGACTACCGAACGCTGATCGCGCTCGCGCGAGACGTGGTGCAGACCGCGTCGTTCGATCTGCTGGAGACGCTCGCCCACGCCGTCGCCGACCGCGTGGCCGAGCAGACCGGCGTGAGGTCCGCGACGGCGATCGTCCACAAGCCGAGCGCGGCCATCTCGAACGGTGCGCAGGGCGTGGCGGCCGCCGCGACGGCCGGCCGCGAGCCGTGACCTCCGCGTACCTCGCCCTCGGCTCGAACCTCGGCGACCGGCTCGAGACACTGCAGCGCGCCGTCGATCTCCTCGGGAACGTCGAGGCGATCCATGTCGTCCGCAGCTCGCGGGTGTTCGAGACCGCGCCGGTCGGGCCGCCGCAGCCCGACTACCTGAACGTGGTGATCGAGATCGAGACCTCGCTGCCGCCGCGCGACCTCCTCGAGGCGTGTCAGGGCGTCGAACGCGCGCTCGGCCGCGAGCGCCGGGAGCGATGGGGCGCGCGGACGATCGACGTCGACGTCCTCACGTACGACGCGATTGAGCTCGACGAACGGAACCTGCGGATCCCGCATCCGCGGATGCACGAGCGCGCGTTCGTGCTGGTCCCCCTCGGCGAGCTGGTTGCCGATCCGCCGCTTCCGGGCGGCCGGCATCTCGCTGACGTTCGGCTTCCTCCCGCGGACATCCTCGGCGTCCGTTCGTTCGGCCCGCCGCTCCGCGTCGACGGCTGACTCCCCCAGGCTCCCTGCCGTACCGATCGGCGAGTTGGGATACTCGCGCGCATGGACGTCGCGATCGTCGGCGCCGGCCGTGTCGGAACGGCGCTCGGCGTCCGGTGGCGCCGCGCGGGGCATCGGATCGTCGCGGCGAGCGGACGCGACGCCACGGCCGCGCGCACACGCACCTACCTCGGCGCGGTCCCCGTGCTCCCGCCCGCCGACGCGGCCCGTCGTGCGGAGCTCGTCCTGATCGCGACGCCGGACGACGCGATCGAACCCACGTGCGAGGCGATCGTCGCCGGAGCGGGGGTGACCACCGGCGCCGTCGTCTGCCACGCGTCCGGGGGGACGAGCCTGGACGCCCTCGCGGCGGCCGAGGCCGTCGGCGCGACGGTGCTCTCCATCCACCCGCTGCAGACCTTCACCGACGTCGGGTCGGCCATCGAGCGGCTCGCGGCGTGTCCGATGGCCGTCACGGCGCGAACGGATGCCGGCGCCGATCTCGGTTGGCGCCTGGCCCTCGACGCCGGGGGGCGCCCGTTCCGCCTCGCCGACGACGCAAAGCCGCTGTACCACGCGGCGGCCGTGTTCGCATCGAACTACCTCGTGGCGACCACGGCGCTCGCCCGCGACGTGGGTTCGGCCGCCGGCCTCGAGGATCCGGTGAGCCTGTTCGCGCCGCTCCAGACGACGACCTTGGCCAACCTCTCGTCGATGGGCCCCGAACGCGCGCTGACGGGGCCGGGCGTGCGCGGCGACGCCGGCACGATCGATCATCACCTGGTCGCGCTCTCGACGTCGGTTCCCGGTGCCGTCGAGGCGTACGTCGCGCTCGCGCGCGCCGCTCTCGACGTCGCCGAGCGCTCGGGGCGGCTGGACGCCGACAAGCGTGCTGCCGTCGAGGAGGTGCTCGCCCGCTGGACGTGATCCGCACCGTCGCCGAGGTGCGCTCGGCGGGCGACGAGGCGCGGGCCGCGGGTCGAGCGGTCGGCCTCGTTCCGACGATGGGCGCGGTCCACGACGGGCACGCATCGCTGATCGACCGCGCGCGGGCGGAGACGGACCTCGTCATCGTCTCGATCTTCGTGAACCCCCTTCAGTTCGGCGAGAGCGCCGACCTGGCGGACTACCCGAGGGACGAGGAGCGCGACCTCCGCCGCGCCGAGCGGCTCGGCGTCGACGTCGTGTTCGCACCCAGCCTCGCCGCGATGTACCCGCAGGGCGAGCCCGAGGTGACGGTCGATCCGGGCCCGCTCGGCGACCGTCTCGAGGGCGCCCGCCGGCCCGGTCACTTCCGCGGCGTCGCGACCGTGGTGTCGAAGCTGTTCCACGCCGTCGGCTCCTGTCGCGCGTACTTCGGCGAGAAGGATGCGCAGCAGCTCGCGGTGATCCGGCGGATGGTCGGGGACCTGAACGAGCCGGTCGACGTCGTCGCCTGCCCGACCGTACGCGATCCGGACGGGCTCGCGCTCTCGTCTCGGAACGCCCGCCTGACACCCGACCAGCGCGAGGCCGCCGGGTGCCTGTTCCTCGCCCTGGCCGCCGCCGCCGAGCTGACCAGGAACGGCGAGCGCGAGACGCCGAAGCTCGTCGCCGTGATGGCGCGCGAGATCGGCGCGACGCCGGAGGCGCGGCTCGACTACGCCGTGGTCGTCGACGACGCGAGCTTCGAGGAGATCGGCTGGATCGAGGGACCGGCGAGAGCGCTGGTCGCGGCGCGGTTCGGCGACGTTCGGCTGATCGACAACCTGCTGCTGCCGACGGCGTGACGCGGTGTCACCCGCCTCGCCCGCGTGCGAGGATTCCTCGGATCCGGCCCCGCGGATCGGGAGGAGGCGCGGTGCTGCTCGCGGTCAACGTCGGCAACACGAACACGGTGCTCGGTGTCTTCCAGGGCGACGACCTCAAGTGGCACTGGCGCGTGTCCACCGAGCGGGAGCGCACGGCCGACGAGCTAGCGGTGGTGTTCGGCAGCCTCCTCGCCCAGCACGACCTCTCGTTCTCCAGACAGATCACCGGCGTCGTCGTCTCGTCGGTGGTTCCGCCGACCACGCAGGCGCTCCGCGAGATGGTGACGAGGTACTTCGCGTTCCCGCCGGTCGTCGTCGAGCCCGGCACGCGGACGGGCGTGCCCATCCTGACCGACAACCCGCGCGAGGTCGGCGCCGATCGGATCGTGAACGCGCTCGCGGCGTTCCAGCGGTACGGCGGCCCATGCATCGTGATCGACTTCGGCACGGCGACGACGTACGACGTGGTCTCGGCGAAGGGCGAGTTCCTCGGCGGGGCCATCGCGCCCGGCCTGCAGGTGTCCAACCGGGTGCTCGCATCGGCGACGGCTCGCCTCCCGCAGGTGGAGCTGCACGCCCCCCGCTCGGCGATCGGGCGAAACACCGTCGAGGCGATCCAGTCGGCGTTGATCTACGGCACCGCCGCCGAGGTCGACGGCATGATCGACCGGATGACCGCCGAGCTCGGCGACGACGTCACGGTCGTGGCGACCGGTGGGCTCGCGCCCGTCGTGATGCCGCACTGCCGCCACGAGCTCGAGCACGACCCGTGGCTGACGCTCGAGGGTCTGCGCCTGGTCTTCGAGCGCAACGTCGGGACCGACGATGCCTGACGATGCGATATCGAACGGTCCGGACGGCGATGACGCTGACGATGGATCGAGGGGTCGCGAGGCGGAGATCCTTCGCGCGCGCCGCGAGAGCCGCGAGCGCCTCGGCGAGGCCGCCTACGCGATCACGCTCGAGCAGGCGATCGGCGCCGTCGAGCCGAGCACGTCGGCCGAGATCCGCAGGTCGCATCCGGATCTGTCGTCGGACGTCCTGACCGACGACCGGCGAACGGTCGCCGGGCGCGTCGTGCAACGTCGCAGCTTCGGCAAGCTGGTCTTCCTCGTCCTGCGCGATCGCGACGGCGACCTCCAGGTCGTGTGCGACCGCGAGCGTCTCGGCCAGGACGCGGTGCTGCTCGAGGAGATCGACCTCGGCGACGTGATCGCGACGACGGGACCCGTCGGCACGACGCGTCGGGGCGAGCTCTCGATCTTCGCCGAGCGGCTCGCGATGTTGACCAAAGCGCTCCGGCCGTTGCCCGAGAAGTTCCACGGCCTCCGGGACCCGGACCTGCAGCAGCGGCTCCGGTACCTGCACCTGGCGACGGACGTCGATGCGCGGCGGATCGTCACGACCCGCGCCACGGTGCTCGCCGCGTTCCGCGAGTACCTCGACGCCCACTGCTTCGTCGAGGTCGAGACGCCGGTCCTGCAGGGCCTGGCGGGTGGCGCGTTGGCGAACCCGTTCGTGACGCATCACGAGGCGCTCGACATCGACCTCTACATGCGCATCGCGCTCGAGCTGTACCTCAAGCGGTTGATCGTCGCCGGGCTCGAGCGCGTCTACGAGATCGGGCGCAACTTCCGCAACGAGGGCATCGATCGCACGCACAACCCCGAGTTCACGATGATGGAGTGCTACGAGGCGTACACCGACTACAACGGGATGATGACGCTCGTCGAAGAGGTGATGCGCGCCGCGGCGGAGGCCGTGCACGGGACCCCTCGGATCACGTACCAAGGACGGGAGCTCGACCTTGGCGAGCCGTGGCGGCGGATCACGATGCTCGGCTCGGTGTCGGAACACCTCGGCGAGGAGATCGATCTCGATCGCCCGGACCTCGCCGCGCTCGCCGAGCGCCAAGGCGTCCGCATGGATCCGGAGTGGGGCCCGGGCAAGATCGTCCAGGAGCTGTGGGAACGCGTCGTCGAGCCGACGCTGTTCGAGCCGACCTTCGTGAAGGACTTCCCGCGCGAGGTGTCGCCGCTCGCGCGCCCGCACCGCGACGACCCGCGGCTGACCGAGCACGTCGATCCCTACCTCGCCGGGGTCGAGATCGGCGCCGCCTACTCGGAGCTCACGGATCCCGACGACCAGCGCGCGCGGTTCGAGGCGCAGCTCGAGGCCAAGCGCAAGGGCGAGGGGGAGACGCACCCACTGGACGAGGACTTCCTGCGCGCCCTGGAGCACGGTATGCCGCCGACCGGCGGGCTCGGGCTGGGGATCGACCGGATCACGATGATCCTTGCCGACACCTACTCGATGCGCGAGGTGATCCTGTTCCCGCACCGTCGGCCCGAGGACCAGGCCGACTGAGCTACCGGGCGCCGGCCTCCAACGTTCGGGCCGCGTCGTTGAGCACGAGCACGATGTCCTCGAGCGGGGTCCCCTTCGCCAGGAAGCCCGACGCCCCGGCCGCGCGCGCCTCACGCTCGACGCCTGCGTCGGCGTGCGCGGTCAGGATCACCACGGGGATCTGCGGCTGCTTCCGATGGATGCGGCGCATGGCCTCGATGCCGTTCAGATCCGGCATCGACAGGTCCATGAGCACCAGGTCGGGTTCGAGCACCTCGACCTGCTCGGCGGCGGCGACCCCGCCCCCGGCCTCCCCCGCCACCTCGACGTCCTTGACCAGCTTGAGGGCGGACGTTAGCGCCCGTCGGAACGCCGGATGGTCGTCGACGACCAACACTCGCAACGTGATCCTCTCCTTTGGGGGAGCGGTCGGGGGGGAAGGTTCCCACGCCACCAACCCGGCAATCTTCGTCGGTGCTCGATTCCCCCCACAACGCCCCAACGGGGGGAACTTCGCTAGCCCGAAAGGCGGATGTGGGGGTGACCGTTCGCCAGGGGCTCATCCCGGCGGCCACCCGGTCCGAATAACGAAGAGACGGAGCGGGTTATCAGGGTTCTGGGACTGCAGGAGCGAGCGCGAAGGCGCGAGCGCTCGTCCAGCCAGTCCCAGGAAGAAAGGCCACGGATGGGGTCCCACACAAGTCCGAGAAGGGGTGCGGGGTATACTCGGGTCCGTGGGGCGCTTCGGAAGGCGCGCGGTGGCGCCGCCCGAGGCGCCCGACCTGCCTCGGGGGTAGGACGGGGTCCGCAGATCCCCGAGGCATGCTCTACAGCAGGGGTTTCGGCCCAGGGGGCACGGGGGGCTTCGGGCCCCCGACGAAACCAAGGGGCACGGGGGGCTTGGGCTCCCCGAAGAAACCCGGGGGAGTGACATGTTCGAACGCTTCACCGACCGAGCCAGGCGGGTCGTGGTCCTCGCGCAGGAAGAGGCGAGGATGCTCAACCACAACTACATCGGAACCGAGCACATCCTGCTCGGGTTGATCCACGAGGGCGAGGGCGTGGCCGCCAAGGCGCTCGAGTCGATGAACATCTCGCTCGAGGCCGTGCGTCAGCAGGTCGAGGAGATCATCGGCCAGGGCCAGGCGGCGCCGACCGGGCACATCCCGTTCACGCCGCGCGCCAAGAAGGTCCTCGAGCTCTCGCTCCGCGAGGCGCTGCAGCTCGGCCACAACTACATCGGCACCGAACACATCCTGCTCGGGCTGATCCGCGAGGGTGAGGGCGTCGCGGCGCAGGTGCTGCAGAAGCTCGGCGCCGACCTCAACCGCGTGCGCCAGACCGTCATCCAGCTCCTGTCCGGGTACACCGGCGGCAAGGAGCAGGCGCCCGGCGAGGGCGGCGGCCAGGCACAGGGCTCGATGGTCCTCGACCAGTTCGGGCGCAACCTGACCCAGCTCGCGCGGGACCAGAAGCTCGACCCGGTGATCGGGCGGGCCAAGGAGATCGAGCGCGTGATGCAGGTGCTCTCGCGCCGGACCAAGAACAATCCGGTGCTGATCGGCGAGCCCGGCGTCGGCAAGACCGCCATCGTCGAGGGCCTCGCGCAGGACATCGTCAAGGGCGAGGTCCCCGAGACGCTCAAGGGCAAGCAGATCTACACGCTCGACCTCGGCGCCCTGGTGGCCGGCTCGCGGTACCGCGGCGACTTCGAGGAGCGGCTGAAGAAGGTCCTGAAGGAGATCCGGACCCGCGGCGACATCATCCTGTTCATCGACGAGCTGCACACGCTCGTCGGGGCCGGCGCCGCCGAGGGTGCCATCGACGCGGCCAGCATCCTCAAGCCGATGCTCGCGCGCGGCGAGCTGCAGACGATCGGCGCCACCACGCGCGACGAGTACCGCAAGCACCTCGAGAAGGACGCGGCCCTCGAGCGCCGGTTCCAGCCGATCAGCGTCGAGGAGCCGTCGGTCACCCACACCATCGAGATCCTGAAGGGCCTGCGCGACCGGTACGAGGCCCACCACCGCGTGTCGTACACGGACGACGCCGTCGTGGCGGCCGCCAACCTGGCCGACCGCTACATCAGCGACCGATTCCTGCCGGACAAGGCGATCGACCTGATCGACGAGGCCGGCTCGCGGATGCGGATCCGCCGAATGACGGCGCCGCCGGACGTGCGCGAGATCGACGAGAAGATCGCCGAGGTGCGGTTGAAGAAGGAGTCTGCCATCGACGCGCAGGACTTCGAGCGGGCGGCCTCGCTCCGCGACGAGGAGAAGACGCTCCTCGAGGAGCGCACGCGCCGCGAGCGCGAGTGGAAGTCCGGCGAGATGGACATCCTGTCCGAGGTCGACGAGGAGGAGATCGCCGAGGTCCTGTCCACGTGGACGGGCATCCCGGTCTTCAAGCTCACCGAGGAGGAGACCGAGAAGCTGCTCCGGATGGAGGACGAGCTGCACAAGCGGATCGTCAGCCAGAGCGAGTCGATCACGGCCGTCTCCAAGGCCATCCGCCGCACACGGGCCGGACTCAAGGACCCCAAGCGCCCGGCCGGCTCGTTCATCTTCCTGGGTCCCTCGGGCGTCGGGAAGACGGAGCTCTCCAAGACGCTGGCCGAGTTCCTGTTCGGCGACGAGGACGCGCTGATCCAGCTCGACATGTCGGAGTACATGGAGAAGCACACGGTCAGCCGGCTGATCGGCTCGCCTCCGGGCTACGTCGGCTACGAGGAGGGCGGTCAGCTCACCGAGGCCGTTCGCCGCAAGCCGTTCAGCGTCGTCCTGTTCGACGAGATCGAGAAGGCCCACCCGGACGTGTTCAACACGCTCCTGCAGATCCTGGAGGACGGGCACCTGACGGACGCCCAGGGTCACAAGGTGGACTTCAAGAACACCATCATCATCATGACCTCGAACCTCGGGACCCGCGACATCCAGAAGGGACCGGGCATCGGGTTCGCGGCCAGGCCGGACGAGAAGCTCACCTACGAGAAGATGAGGGACAAGGTCATGGAGGAGCTCAAGCGCTCCTTCCGGCCGGAGTTCCTCAACCGGATCGACGAGGTCATCGTGTTCCACTCGCTGTCGCGGGAGGACGTGAAGAACATCGTCGACCTGATGATGAAGCGGGTGCGCGAGCAGCTCGGCGCCAAGGACCTCGACATCGACCTCAGCGAGGCGGCCAAGGATCTGCTCGCGGAGAAGGGCTACGACCCGGCGCTCGGCGCGCGGCCGCTGCGACGGACGATCCAGCGGATGGTCGAGGACCAGCTCTCCGAGAAGCTCCTGTGGAAGGAGTTCCGGGCGGGTCAGACCATCATCGTGGACGCCCGCGACGGCGAGATCGTGTTCGAGACGCCGTCCTCGCCCGACACGCCCCCCGTCGAGCTGGCGGGGTCGCAAGAGGGGTAGCTCGACCGGACGTGGAGCCCGGGGCACGCCTCCCGAGCTCCCGCAAGACCGAAGGCCCAGCAGCCACGTGGTTGCTGGGCCTTTCGGGTTCTCAGATCCCCGATCCCGTCATAGCCTTCGGTCGTGGGGGTCCCTCCGGAGGCCTGGGCCGTCGAGACGTCGAAGGACGGCGAGCGCTGGCGCTTCTACGGCAAGGCGTGGAAATGGCCGGACGAGGCGGTCTTGCTGCACGCCGCGCCGCGGTACATCCGCTATCGGATGCTGCAGCCGAGCGCGGAGGAGGAGTGGTCCGTCCCGCTCGAGGGTGACGGCGGCACGCCGATGACGCTCGTGCGGATGGAGGCGCACCGGCGCGAGGACCTCTGGCCCGGGCAGGAGCACCTCGGGCTGCCGGTGCTCCTGCCCGGCGGCGAGGCCGGACGGCTGCTCCGCTTCGAGCGCGGCGACGAGGACACCTGGACGTACGCGCTCGAGTTCAGCGGTCCCTAGATCCATCCGCGGAGCTCCTCGGGGACGAGGTCGGCGAACTGCCACGCCGTCCACAGGTCGTGCGCGATCGCGTGCGCGTTCGAGCGGACGCCGAACCGTGCGAAGTGGTCGCAGATGCGCCCGACGTCGCGTTCGAGGAGCGGTCTGGCGTGCCGGTTCTTCCGCGGATCGACGGCCTGCGGCAGGTCGATCACCGTGGGGCGTCCCTCCCAAACGAGGACGTTGAACGGCGAGAGGTCGCCGTGGATCACGTTCACGTACAGCATCCGCTCGACGTTCTTCATCAGTCGGTCGAACAGCTCCTGCGCTTCGTCGCGATCCGGCCGGCACCGGTGCAGCTGCGGCGCAGCCTGGTCGACGTCGCCGACGTACGACATGAGGATCGCGTCGTCGCTGCTCGCGATCGGCGCGGGCACGTCGACGCCGGCCGCCGAGAGCGCGCGCAGCATCTCCCATTCCCGATAGACCCAGATCGCGCCCTGCACCTCACGGCCGAACCGCGTCTTCTTCTCGAGCGCGACGCGGATCCGCCGCTCCTTGATCCATTCGCCGTCGCGGTAGATCGACTCGTCACGGAAGTCACGCCGGTCGAGCGGGTGGTACCGCTTGAGGGCCGCGAGCTCCAGCCCCGTCGTCGACGGGTTGGCGCGACAGAGGTGGACGGACGCCTCCTTGCCGCTCTTGATCGGCCTGATCACCGAGGTGATCAGGCCTTCGTCCAGGAAGTGCTGAACGGTGTCGTTCGGTTCCAACGCGGGTTCCTCCAGTCGTGAGACGGCCGTCGCGTGCGGCGCTCACGTCCGGAGGCGGGAAGCACGAAGGCCGCCCTCGAGGGCGGCCGCGAGGTCGATCGGAGACCGGGGCTAGCGGGTGCCGGAGGGCGTGAGCGCGCGAGGAACAACGGCCAGGACGGTCGCCATCTGCTCATCCCTCCTTCGGATCGATCCGATCGAGACCCGGCGAGTATACGTGTCATCCCCCGCTGCCGCAGCGGTCCGCGGCGATGCGCGCAAACGCTGCTTCGCGCGGCGAGCCGAACCGCTCCCATCCGATCGCGGCCGCGACGTACGCGTCGCGTGCTTCCAGGTTTCGTCCTCGCACGTCGAGCAGAGCAGCCCGAGCCGATGCGAGATTGTGGGAGTGGTGCGGGAGCCGCCCGGTGCTCGCGTCGACGAGGTCGGACAGAGCGTCGGCCGCATGCAATCGGACGGCGAGACGGGCGGCGCGCGCGAGGATCGCCTCGCGGAACTCGGGTACGACGTCGCGCGTGAGATCGACGAACTCGCGAACCAGCTGTTCGGCCTGGCGTGGTTCGCCGGCGGTCGCGGCGATGCGTCCGGCCGTCACGAGTGCGGGTGCTAGCGCCTGCACGTCCTGCGCGGCGCGCGCCCGCTCGAGGAGGTCCATCCGGTCGACGACCTGATCGGCCCGCTCACGGTCGAGGAGCACCTCGGAGCGCATGACGTGCGCGAACATCCAGACGGTGACATCGACGCGGTCCTCGCCCAGTGTCAGGATGTCGTCGGCGAGCCGCAAGACGTCGTCGTCCCGTTCGAGCTCGTAGAGCGAGAACAGGGCGCCGGCCTTGCACCAGAGACCCTGACTGACGATGCCGCCCTCCTCTGCCACCGCGATCGCGTGTTCGTAGTGCGGCCACGTCGATGCGGGCCCCTCGAACGCGAGCGTCCAGTCCGCGACGTAGCTCTCCGAGGTGACGACGTCGGTGGAACGATGCGTCGCGATCGAGATGTCGAGCGCTCGCTGGAGGTCGCTCAGGCCGTCGCGATCGCCCCGCGAGCAGCGTGCGTCGCCGCGGACATGCAACGCCATCACAACCAGCTCGTCCATCGTGTCTGCGCCGAGGATGTCGAGCGTTCGCGCGGCGTCGGCCATCGCCGCCTCGCGGTCGCCCGCGAAAAGCGCGTCCTCGGCCCGATGGGCGTACGCGGCCGCGAGGCGCCGGTCGGCCGGTCGCGGCCCGAGCAGCGCGATCGCCTCCCCGAGCCGCTCGCGAGAATCGGTCGCGCGACCCATGCTCGCGAGTTGCGACGACATCCGTGTCAGCGCCTCGGCGAGTCCGAGCTCGTCGCCGAGCCGACGACGTATGTGCTCGGCGCCTTCGTAGCGGTCGAGGACTTCAGCGGGGGCGAGCAGTCCGGACCGGTGGCCCGCGAGAGCCGACAGAACAAGTGCCTCTGCTCGTTCCGTCGAGCCGTCGTTCGCGATCGTCGCCGCCCGGTCGAGCGACGCGAACGCGCCTCGCGGGTCGGCCGAGAGCGCCCGACGACCGACGTCGACCAGCCAGAGTGCGGCAGGCCCTCGCGCTCGCTCCATTAGCGCGCCGTCTCGCGCGGCGGTCGCGAGCTCGAACGCCTGTCCGTAGTGCTGGGCCATGAGCTCGGCGCGGTCGGCGCCCACTGTCGTTTCGAGCCAACCCGCAGCCGCGACGTGCCGCCGCGCGCGCTCCGCGCGCGGGATTCGGCCGTACGCGATCTCGCGGATCAGGTCGTGGCTGAACGAGAAGGCGGCGTGTCCGTCGATCGAGGTCGTCGTCGGCTGCACGAGGCCCCGCTGCACCAGCGTGCTCACGTCCTCGCGGACCTCGACCTCGCCGGCGCCGCCCATGGCGGCGAGCAGGCCGAGCCAGAACTCGGTCCCTGCGACCGATGCGTCGAGGATCCGCGCCCGTGGCGAGGCCGGAACCGCATCGATCCGCGCGCCGATCAGCGCTTGGATCGTGTCCGGCGCCTGTCCATCGCCCTCGACGTCGTCGAGCAGCATGCGGACGTACTCGAGCGCGAACAGGGGGTTGCCAGCCGCGCGCTCGAGCAGCGAGGCGCGCGCATCCGAGCCGAGCGCGACGTTCGAGATCATCGATACGAGGAGCGCCTCCATCTGCTCGCGCGACAGCGGCGTGAGTCGGAGGAGCGTCGACTCGACGATCGGGGGAGGCCATCGAACATCGCGATCGAAGAACTCGGGCCGCGCGGTGCCGACGACGAGCACCGGTGCGCCTTCGAGATGCCGGATCAAGGCGGCGAGGACCTGGAGCACGATGTCGTCGGCCCAGTGAAGGTCGTGGACGACGGTCACGATCGGTCGGTCGGCGCCACCCATCAGTGCCGCGAGCGCGGCCCCGATGTCGGCACCCGTCACCTCGGCCGTGTCGTCGGCATCGGCCGCGCCGAGCAAGGATGCGAGGACCCGCGTGAATCCGGCCGCCTCCGTCTCGCCGGTGCCGACGGAGACGAACGCGCGGCGCACGCGCTCCAGCGTTGCCGCCGACGACTCGGCCGGATCGACGTCGGATGCGGCGCGGACGAGATCGGCGAGCGGCTCGAAGGTCACGGACTCGCCGTATGGCAGGCATCGGCCCTCGATCCATCGCGCTCGGTCGCCGGCGGCCGCGCGGAGCTCGTCGACCAGGCGCGACTTGCCGATTCCGGCCTCACCGGTGATCGTCGCCACCTGCGGTGTGCTCGTCGTCGTCGCCCGGTCGAGCACCTCCCCGAGCAGACGCAGCTCACGCTCGCGCCCGACGAAGCTGGTCGTCGAGACTCGCGCGGTGGTCGCAGGGTCGCGCTCGCCGAGGACCTGCCAGACGACGATCGGCTCCGCCTTGCCCTTCACCGTCGAGGGCGGCAGACGCTCGGCGACGACGCGGTCGCGCACGTGACGGTACGTGGTCTCCCCGATGACGATGCCGCCCGGCGGTGCCAGGGCCTGCATCCGCGACGTGGTGTTCACGACGTCACCGGCGACGGCCTCCCCGACCTGAGGACCCCGGCCGAGCGCGACGACCGCCTCTCCGGTGTTGACCGCGACACGGACCTGCAACGTCGGATCGCGCTCGCGGAGCTCGTCGATCGTCCGGAGGATCCGCAGGGCGCTTCGGACGGCGCGCAGTGGATCGTCCTCGTGCGCGATCGGAGCGCCGAAGACGCCCATCACCGCGTCACCGATGAACTTGTCGAGCGTTCCGCCGTACCGCTCGATGTCCTCCTTCACCCGTGCGTGGAACGGCAGGAGGGTCGTCCGGACGTCCTCCGGGTCGGCGCGGTCCGACCGCTCGGTGAATCCGACGAGGTCGACGAACAGGACCGTCACCTCGCGGCGCTCCGCGGGTGTTCGCGCCGCTGGAGCGGGGCTCCGCTGCTCCTCGGCCGGAGCTCCGCACGACAGACAGAACCGGGCGCCGGCGGGGAGCGGTTCACCGCAGGCGCCGCACGTTCGCCGGAGTGTCGCGCCGCACGTTCCGCAGAAGCGCGCGGTGTCCGGCCACTCCGCCGAGCACGAAGGGCACCGAATCACCTGCGGAGTCTAGGTGGGCGTCAGCGTGTCGGTGTCCGGCGCTAGCGTGCGATCCGTGGCGAAGACGCGGTCCATCTTCACGTGCTCGGGATGCGGCCAGCAGCTCGCGCAGTGGGCGGGGCGCTGTCCCGGGTGCGGCGCCTGGGGATCCGTGACGGAGCACCGCGTGGAGCGCTCGGGTCCCGCGGCGGGCATCACGTCGTCGGTGACGCCGCTCGGCGGTGGCGCCGGGGCGAAGGCCGACACGCGGGTCTCGACCGGGATCGAGGGCGTCGACCGGGTCCTGGGTGGTGGACTCGTTCCCGCCACGGTCGCGTTGCTTGCAGGCGAGCCGGGCATCGGCAAGTCGACGTTGCTCCTACAGCTGCTCGCATCGCTCGAATCCGCCGGACGCCGATGCCTGCTGGCCTCGGGCGAGGAATCCCGCGAGCAGGTCGCGATGCGGGCGGACCGGCTCGGCCTCGCCGCCGACCGCCTGTCGTTCGTCGCGGGGCGAGACCTGAGCGAGGTCCTCGCGGCGGCGACCGACCGGCGGCCGTTCCTGCTCGCGGTCGACTCGGTGCAGTCCCTGCGCGACGCCGCCTCCGGGCTGGTCGTCGGCGGTCCCGCACAGGTCCGCGCGTGCGCCGATGCGCTCGTCGGGCTCGCCAAAGCCAACGGGACGGCCGTCGTCATGACCGGCCACGTCACGAAGGACGGCGACGTCGCGGGCCCGCGGACGCTCGAGCACGCCGTCGACGTGGTGATGACCTTCGACGGCGATCCGCGCTCGGGCCTGCGGATGCTGAGCGGCGGCAAGAACCGGTTCGGACCCGAGGGCGAGCTCGTGTGGTTCGAGATGCGCTCGGACGGCCTCGCGCCGATCGACCCGTCGGACCTCCTGCTGTCCGGCGACGGGCATCCCGGGGCGGCCACCGCGCTCCCGCGTGCCGGGCGTCGCGCGCTCGCGGTCGAGGTCCAGGCCCTGGTGGTTCCGGGTGAGGGGCCGGCACGCAGGCAGGCGACCGGTCTCGACGCCCGACGGTTCCAGCTCGTCGCGGCGGTCCTCGACCGCGCCGCGGGATTGGGGCTCGCGCGCACCGAGCTGTTCGGGGCATCGGCGGGCGGCGTCAGGGTCGACGATCCGGCCTGCGACCTCGCGGTCGCCGCCGCGCTCGCCTCGGCCGCGACCGGCGTGACTGCCCCGGAAGGCACGGCCTTCGTCGGAGAGGTCACCCTCACCGGCCTCGTCCGGCCGGCGCCGGCGATGATCCAGCGGCTCTCGGCGGCTCGAGCCGCGGGCGTCCGAACGGTCGTCGCCGCGCCCGGTTCACCGGGCGCGGACGGGCTCCGGGTCAGCGGCGTGCGGACGCTGGCAGAGGCCGTGGATTGGGCCCTCGACCAGCGGATCCGCGGTCGCGGCGTCCGATCGGCGTAGGTTCGAAAGGAGGCCGCCCACGGCGATAAACGGCCTCTGACCAGCACTTTTGATTTGCGGTTCAGCAGACGGTCGTGCTACCCTCTCTTCAACGTCCTCCGACGTCCATCTTCTCGACCCGAGGGGGTTCTGTGTTCCGCAAAGGCGACACGGTTGTGCATCCGGAACATGGCGCGGCAGTCATCGAAGAGCTGCGCGAACGCGAGATCCTGGGCGAGAAGCGCAAGTATTTCGTCCTTCGGGTCGCGTACGGCGACCTCACGCTGATGGTGCCCGTCGACAGCACCGAGGAGGTCGGCCTTCGCGAGGTCGTCAGCAAGTCGGAGGTCAAGAAGGTCCTCAACGTCCTCAAGGAGGACGAGTCCAAGATGGCCGCCAACTGGAGCCGCCGCTTCAAGAACAACATCGAGAAGCTGCGCTCCGGCGACATCTACCAGGTCGCCGAGGTCGTCCGGAACCTCTCGATCCGCGAGCGTGAGCGCGGCCTGTCCGCCGGCGAGAAGCGGATGATCACCAAGGCGCGCCAGATCCTCATCTCGGAGCTCGCCTTCGCGACCAACGAGAGCGAGGACAAGGCCGAGGCGATGATCGACAAGGTCCTGGACGACTCGCACGGCACCCGGGTGCTCCAGGGCGCCTGACCCCAGGCGCAAGCGGTGCTTGCGCCGCGCAGCGCAACCCGGCACCGTACGGGTGTGAGCACCCCCGAGACCGAGCGTCGGCTGCCGCGCGGGCGGTTCGTTGAGTTTGTCCGGCTGATCTTCGTCGTCCTTTTCGCCGCCGGCGGCTACACGGTGGCCACCCGCCTGTCGGAGCCGACGACCCAACGCACGCTCCTCGGCGTGATCCTCGGGTCCGGGGTCGGGTTCGTGCTCGGCGGTGCCTTCGGCCGGCAGACCGCGACGGCCGTGTCGGTGATGGAGCGCGAGTTCCGCCGGGTGCCCGCCGCCGAGATCGTCGCGGGGTCCGCGGGCCTCATCGCCGGTCTCGCGATCGCCGCGCTCTCCACCGTGCCGATCTTCCGCCTGCCGCCGCTCGCCGCCTGGACGACGGCCGCCTTCGTTTACGTGACCCTCTCGTACGTCGGGTACCGGATCGGCCGGACGATGAACGCCGAGCTGTTCGCCCTGATCGGTCTGAAGCCACGCGCGGCGGCCGCCCGTGCCGACGTCGTCGTCGTCGACACCAGCGCATTGATCGACGGCCGCGTGCTGGACCTCGTGAAGACCGGGTTCATCAGCGGCGATGTGCTCGTGCACGCCGCCGTGCTCCAGGAGCTGCAGACGATCGCGGACTCGTCGGACGCCAACCGCCGCCGGCGTGGCCGCCGCGGTCTGGACGTCGTCGCCGAGCTTCAGCGCGAGCCGACGGCGCAGGTGCACCTCATCGAGGAGGCCGGCGTCCACGACGTCGATGCCGCTCTCGTCAGGCTGGCGCGGGACCGAGGCGCCTCGCTGATCACCACCGATCACAACCTCGCGACGGTCGCTGCGGCGCTGTCGGTGCCCGTTCCGCGGCTGAACGACCTGGCGGCGGCGTTCCAGCTGCCGGTCGGCCCCGGTGACGAGCTCACGGTCGAGCTCGTCAAGGAGGGGCGGGAGCACGGTCAGGCCGTGGGCTATCTCGACGACGGCACGATGGTCGTGGTCGAGCGGGCCACGGACCGGATCGGCTCGTCGGTGCCGGTCGTCGCGCGCAACGTGATCCAGACGGCGACGGGCCGCATGGTCTTCGCCTCGCTGCAGGGCGGCGGCTGACGGCCGCCGCGGTCGCGATCGTCGTGGCCGCCGGGTCGGGCGAACGGCTCGGTGCCCACGTCCCGAAGGCGCTCGTTCCGATCGGCGATGTGCCGATGCTGGTGCGCTCCGTTCGGGCGGCCCTCGGCTGCGACGCCGTCGCCTCGGTCGTCGTCGCGGCGCCCGAGGGACGCGAGGGCGTCACGAGAGCGATGCTCGAACCGCTCGGGGCCCGGACCGTCGTCGGCGGCGGCCCCTCGCGTCAGGCGTCCGTCCGAGCGGCGCTAGAGGCCGTGGACGAGCGAGCCGAGATCGTCGTCGTGCACGACGCCGCCCGGCCGTTCGCGACGCCGTCGTTGTTCGCGGCCGTCATCGAGGCGCTCGGCGAGGCAGACGGTGCGATCCCCGTGGTTCCCCTCGCCGACACCGTAAAGCGCGTCGAAGGCGGATGGGTCGTCTCGACGCCCGCGCGAGGCGAGCTCGCCGCGGCGCAGACGCCGCAGGCGTTCCGGGCGCAGGTGCTCCGTGAGGCCCATCGCCGGGCCGCCGAGCAGGACCTGGAGTTCACGGACGATGCGGGGATGCTCGAGTGGGCCGGGTACCGCGTTCGTGCCGTCCAGGGCGATGCCGGCAACTTCAAGGTGACGACGGCCGCCGATCTCGATCGCGCGAACGAGCTGGTCCGGTCGGGCGGCGGATGACCGTGCAGCGGTTCGGCATCGGCTTCGACGTGCACCCATTCGGGGTGGGTCGACCGTTGTTCCTCGGAGGCGTCCGCTTCGACGGCGAGCCCGGTCTGGTGGGACATTCCGACGGCGACGCGGTCTGCCACGCGCTCGCCGACGCGCTCCTCGGGGCGGCGGCGCTCGGCGACGTCGGCGAGCACTTCCCGGACGACGACGAGCGTCTCGAGGGCATGGCCGGGCTCGACCTGCTGTCGCGCACCGTGGCGAAGGTCGGTGTGCACGGGCTCGCGCCGTGGTCCGCGGACCTGACCGTCGTCGCCGAGCGGCCACCGATCGCGCCGCGCCGCGAGGAGATGCGCCGCAATCTCGCGACGACGCTGAACATCCCGCTCGAGCGGCTCGCGGTGAAGGCGACACGCCCGGAGGGCCTGGGGCTCACCGGCGACGGCATCGGGTGCCTCGCGCTCGCGGTGCTCTCGGCCGAGTGAGTGGCGGGCGGACGTTCACGCTCGGCGGGCGCCGGACGGCGCTCGAGGCGGTTCGCGCCGGGCTCGCCATCGAAGTGCTCGTCGCGCGGGAGGCCCGGGGCACGCCCGGCCTGCGAGAGCTGACGGCGGCCGCGGCGGAGGCGGGCACGCGCGTGCGCGAGGTCGACCGGACGGAGCTCGACCGGCTGGCCCCCGATCACCACGGGGTCGTCGCCCGTGTCCGGCCGACGCCCGAGCTCAGAGAGCGCGCGCTCGCGACATGGCCGTTCGCCGACGACGCGGTGGTGGTGGCGCTCGACGGCGTCGACGACCCGCAGAACCTCGGCGCCGCGGCGCGGTCGGCCGAGGCGGCCGGCGCGGCGATGCTCGTGACGCGGACGCACCGGGCGGCGCCGGTGACGCCCGCCGCGATCCGTGCGTCGGCCGGCGCGCTGCTCCACCTCCCGCACGCGCGCGTCGCGAACATCGGCCGCGCGCTCGAACGCCTCCGCGACGACGCCGGATTCACGGTCGTCGGGCTCGACGAGAAGGCGGAGCGCACCGTCTACGACGAGCCGGCGCCTGAAGGCCGCATCGCGATCGTGCTCGGCTCCGAGGCCGAGGGGCTCGGGCGGCTGACGCGAGAGGCGTGCGACTTCCTCGTCTCGCTCCCGATGCGCGGACGGATCGGCTCGCTCAACGCGTCGGCGTCGCTCGCGGCGGTGCTGTTCGCGTACGTGGTGCCTCGCGGACCTGCGCCGTCCGGCCGGTAGACTCGCGGAACCGGCCGGCGTAGCTCAGGGGCAGAGCAGCTGTCTTGTAAACAGCAGGTCGTCGGTTCAAATCCGACCGCCGGCTCTCCAAATCTCCTAGTAGATGACCATCTACTTCTTGCTGTTCTCCGATAACGAAAGGGTGGAAGCGTTCAGCACGTTCTGGCTTCAGCACCGGGTGAAGATCTCAGACTTGCGACCGCGCACGTTTCAACGCAATTGAGGAAATGGACCGCCTGGAGCTTCACGACCGGGCAGCGGCTATCTACGCGGAGACCCGCAAGCCGGGTGGTATCGATACGTCGTCCCTGGCGCGCCAGACTTAGAGGAGGATCTGAGCGACTACGAACGGTTCAGAAGAGAGCTATCGGGACGCACATACCACGCTCGTCGGCTCGACGGCTACTCAGACCAAGACGTTTCATTAGCTAGCCGTTGGGCAGTGGAGCGTGTCTGCGGGAAGTACGGGGTCCGGCCAAGCGACGACCCTTTCTCGGAGGATCGCGTTCGGCCACTGCGCGCCACGACGCTAATAGCAAAGTCGAGCTGATTGCGCGCAACCTCTAGGAGCTCGTCGAGCCGTAGGTTCTCGTGGTCGACCATCTCACGCTTGGTTGGTGGCCGCGCGTCCCTGGCTTACATCGATGCCGCGCAACGGGTTATCCACAGCGCTGGCCGGCGCCACGCATGGGTGAGCGGCCGAGTTGGAGCCTCGCTGGAGGGGAGGGGGGTTATGCGAAGGTGGCTTGCGTTCGTCGCGGCCTTGGCCCGCATCCTGGGGATGATCGGGCCGCCGTCGTCGCCAACGCGGCGTCCGACATTATGTCGCCGGCGACGTTGATGGTTATCGGACCCGACCTCAAAGTGAAGGTGACGACGTTGGAAAGCCGTCCCGAGGACGTCTTGACGACGTTGAGACATCGTCCAGTCGTCTCCCGGGGCTTCGCATTCTTTGTGTGCCAGTCAGCCACCCTTCGGTCTCAGACCGGTTCGATGCGGATCGACTCAACCATCTGGATGCGGTCGGCGCGGTCTTGTTGCGTCGTGTCGGGTCCGATCGCAGCATCGATGACGAGAGGAGTACCGTCGACGTCGATGATCCACAACAGGTCGCGCTGACCGGGCTCGGTCCATCTTGCACCGTCGACCGTATCGGACCACGCTCGGAACTGTCCGTCGTCGCACTTCGCGACCTTGATTCCGAGAGGCGTTGTCATCTCTACGTACTTGCCGCTGAACCCGTCCACCTCGACATCGGTCGGCGTCGAAAGGGTTCGCCCCTTCTGGCTCGCCAAAGCTGCGACGAGACCGTCGACCGTGGACGCCACCTGTTCCGCGGGGAGCGTGCCGCTCCAGTGGCACGCTTCGCCATAGACGTTGCCAACGATCCAGTTCGCGACGGTGTTCTGGCCCGTGCCGCTGAGTTTGCTGACGAGGAAGCCGTCGGCACCCTCGTACCCGGCCGGGACGTGCATCGTGATTCGGTGTTCGGAATCGAAGACCGGATCGAGCGTCTTGACCGTGTACCTCCCGGCGTCCAGGGCTCCGTCCGGCAGGGCGGGCGCGGCGTTTGAACCTTGAACCGGTGCGGTGCCACTCGCCTCGGTCTCATTACCCGTCGAGGTGCACGCCCCAAGGGCCCCTGCCGCCATCGATATCGCGACGAAGACGATGGGCTTTCGAACGGTCAACGCGATCACGTGGTGGACCTCCTCATCCGTAGCACTCGCAGTGGTACCAACCGCCGCGCCAGCTGTGATAGAGCGCGGCGTCGATCGGACGCTCGTCGCCGGACCCGTCTGCGTTGACCGCGAAGTAGGTCGCGCCCCACGCGTCGTTGAATCCGACCCGGTACGCGATGCTCGTCCCGTCTGGCGACCACACGGGCGAACTCGCAAAGGTCTCCGAACTCGTCGGCGATTCATAGACTTGGTCCGGCGATTCATAAACGAGGACGGGTGTCGGGTCCTCGAGCGAGACCGTCCAGATCTGGAACGGACGACGCCCGGGCCCTTCCCCGTAGGTCGCGTACGCCACCTTGGTGCCGTCGGGCGACCATGCGAAGCCCCCCGCTTGGAGGGTGTAAGTCTTGATGAGCTTGCGAAGGCTGGACGCGTCGGCGTTCATTACGTACAGCGACCCGTTCATCGTGTCCTTCGTGGGCGCCGCGGCGAACAGCAGATGCGATCCATCGGGGGACCAGCTCAGCGACCCGTACGGGGATGCCCCGGGTGGGTGCTCCATGAAGTCGCCGTCAATAGCCCCGAAGGAACCCGCGAGCAGCGACGTGGACCCGTCGTCTACGTTCACGGCGTAGATTGAGCGCGACACGCTGTAGACGACCTTCGTGCCGTCGGGCGACCAGGTGAGCCCGGTGATCAGGTTGACGCCACTCGGCCAATGGAGATCCGTCCGAGCGCCGGTGGTTGCGTCGTACACGACGAGTGAAGGGCGGCGACCCTCGGCCAAATCATCCGCGACGACCAACCGCGCCGACGTGGGGGACCATGCCCAGAGCCCACCACACGACACCCGTCGCGCGGGTCCCGTTCCGTCCGTCACCCAGAGGCCCCCGTTCAGGGGGTTCAAAGTGCAGTCTTTAAGAAGCTCGAAGGCGACCCAGCGGCCGTCCGCTGACCACGCGGCGCTGTCGAGATTTCCACCGACTTCCTCAGCGTCGACGAGCACGCGAGTCTCGCTGGTGCCGGGGTCGGCGGCGACGACCTCGTTGGCAGCGTTGAGGAAGAGTCCGTTGGGCCCCTTTGCGCCGTTGAAGACGAGAGCCTCGCCGTCCCTACGCTGGACGGGGCTCATCGCGTTCGGCTCGATACTCGGCTTCGGGCGGTCCGCGGGCCTCGGCGCCGCCTCGATCGTCTTCACGCCGGCGAACGCACCGAGGACGACCACCAGGCCGGCGAAGGCCGCCACCGCTCCGTTCCGGAGCATGCGCCGCTGCGCCCGTCGTACCGCCTTGGGCGCATCGGTCGGGATCGCCGAGATCGTCCCGGCGCGGCGCTCGAGCATCTCGCGGAGTTCGCGTTCGTCGATCATCGGGACACTCCTTCGAGGTCGCTGCGCAGGGTCTTCATGGCGCGCGAGACGAGAGAGCGGGCGGTCCCTGTCGAGCAACGAAGGATCTCGGCCGTCTGGACGTCCGAGAGGTCCTCGTAGAAGCGAAGGACGATCGCCGCGCGCTGGCGTTGGGGCAGCCGCAGCAGCGCGTCGTGCATCGTCGCGTCCAGCTCCTCGTTGGGGTTGGTCTTGGCCTCGAGGGCCATCGCCGACCGCTCCAGGTACGCGCGCTCGACCCCTCGGCGGCGGAAGTGACTGGTCGCCAGGTTCACGATCGTCCGACGCAGATAGGCCCCGAAAGCGCCCGGGTCGCGCACGTGCCGCAGTCGGCCGACGAGCCTCGCGAAAGCCTCCTGAACGAGGTCCTCGGCCAGGGCTCGATCGCCCGTCAACAGGAACGCGAGCCGGATGGCCTCAGGCGCGTCCCGGACGTAGAGGCGACCCAGCGAGCTGCGCTCGAGAGAGCCCTCGTGGGTCATGGCGGGCATCATGTCGCGTTCTTCCCTCACGATATAGAGACGCGGAGCTGTCCTCGAAACGCTGCACCAGCCGCAAGAAACAGCGCCAGCAGGACTCTTCCGGCCGCTGCAACCCTTCTTATGCGGACACGGGCTTATGCGTACGTCGGGAGATGAACATCGGAGGACCGCCTCCTCCCCTCGAAGAGACGGCCCGGGACCCTCTCGATCCGCCTGGCGGCTCTATCGGGTCGTGCAGACAGGTGGGAGGACGTCTACCGCCCTTCTGTGAGGCGCCGCACGCCGTGCCGGTGGTCTACGTCGTCGCGGCCAGGCGCGGCGCGCCAGCTCCACGTGATAGCAAATGGATCATGGCCCGCTTGGCCTTCGGGTCGATCGCCGCGACCGTGGATGAGTCGCGATTATCAGACCGGCGCCGATACACGGGATCGTTCCGCCCCGTTCGCTCGGCGTCTGCCGTCGACAATCGGAAGCTCGGCCCGGTTTCCGAGACGCCGCTGCCGCTTGTTCCTCGCTCGCTTCAGCGACCGTGGACATACGGTGGGCTACGTCACGTACGTCCACGGTGTCTATGGACATACACGCTCGTACTCCGTTTCCGCAGGTACTCGGCTTTCCTTGATGGCTTGTAAACAGCAGGTCGTCGGTTCAAATCCGACCGCCGGCTCCAACGATCTTGGCAAGTCCGCAAGTGACTCGCTGTCGAAATGAGGCGCGAAGCGGGGCTAGGCAGTTCCTTCGCGTGACTGGAGACACGTCCACGCGATTTGTCGCATCTCGTTCGATCTCCCACGCTCGCGCTCACCGAAACGAAGAAGGCCTCCATTGTCACCGCTGCGCCATTCGAAGCATCCGTCCGGGAGGCATCAGGAACGGGCGACCGTCCGCTCATCGGGACGAAAGGGTAGCCTCACAGCTGCCAGAGGCGCTGAGCGGTGGGGTCCGGCGTGTACGAGCAGAACGTGCCCGTCCGGGTCGTGGCCTCGAGATGCTGCGAGAGGACCGGACTGTGCTCGCCGATCCTAAGTAGCGCCGATCGGATCGCCCGGGTGACGTTCAATCGTGCGCGCTCAGCGGCGGAGGCGGCCACGCGGCTTCTGCCTCCGATCCCCATCGCGGAGGCAAGTTCCTGAGCCAAGAAATCGCGTTCCTCCTTACCCCGGGCGGCCCGCTCAACATCGCCGAATTCCTCCGCTTCCTCGATCTCCTCCTCGAGCTCCATCAATCGGCGCTTGTATGCGGCCTTCGCCTGCTGGTCGAGCACCTCACCGGCGTCGCCGGGGCCGAAGCCGAGACCTTCGCTGGCGGCGGCAGTCGTCGTCTCGGCTGACGTGCCGGTCTCGGCCGCCGTCAGATCGAGCGCGTGGAACTCCTTGCCCGGCGAGGCCAACAGGAGCGCCAGGAACCGCAGCCCCTTGGAGTCCCGGAGACGGAACGCGTCATGCTCGAACACGATCGTGAAGTATTCGCCCTCCCGGCGGAACACGCTCGCCCCCGACGGTGGCCGGGCGGTGGGCGTGACAAGGCCGGACGGAGCCCCGCCGAGCGATCCGAGGAGCGCCTCGACCGTCGTCCGCAGCGCCACCATCCCGAGCTCGCGAGCCGTCTCCAGACACGGGGCGAGGAGGTCGAGCGCCCGCTCCCGCCCGCCGGGGCCGTCGCGCTCGAGCAGCATGCGGGCGTAGTCGTGCTCGGTGTGGGCGACCCAGGGACGCGCCCCCATCCGTTGGTTCACCGCGATCGAATGCTGGAAGTGCTCCTCGGCATCTTGGACGCGTCCAAGGGTCTGCGCGAGCAACCCGAGGTAACGGTCGACCGCGCCGACGGTTCCCTCGGCATGCCCGACCGAGTGCCGACCGGCGAACGGAAGCAGCTGTTCATACAATGAGGCCGCTGCGCCGCTGTCGACAAGCTGCGCGCACGCCTCGCTCGCCATCGATATGCCAAGGAGCCACTCGTTGTCGCGGTACAGCGCCGCGAAGTCATCCGTAGCCAGCTCGTCGAATAAGACCCGAGCTTCGTCCCGGCGGTCGAGGTCGAGCAATAGGCAGAGCAAAGCGCACCGGAAGATGGGGTACCAGGGGAACTCCTCGATCGAGGAGCGCAGCGTCTCCTCCATCTCCGCGAGTCGCCCCTGTTCTCTTCGGATTATGAAGAGGTGGAACCGACCATGCGACATATTGTCGCGCGCCGGCGTCGGCATTCCGCGCATCGCCTCGAGGGCGAGTCGTTCCGCCGACTGGAACGATCCCTCGAGCAGTGCCATGTTCGCCTGGTACGCCGTCATGAGCCACCGCTGCGCGGGCTGCCGGAGATTCTCGGCCGATCGGATCATCTCCGCGAGCTCCCGCCGGGCGGCGGACGCGTCTGCCAGGTCGAGCATCGTTACGAACGCGGCGAGGCGCGCATCGACGATGCGCTCAGCGTCGTCCGCTCGCTTCCCGGCCAGCATCAACTCGTCAGCAATCTGCAAACGCTCCTGCACGTTCTCCGGCCACCAGACCGCGCCGAACCGTCCGATAAGCGCGTAGGCGAGCGTCGAGGGATCATCGAGCGTCCGTGCAATGTCGAGAGCTTGTTGACTGAGCGCCGCGCTGCGTTCCCGGTCGGGCGAGCTGCGTAGCGCGCACGAAAGCCGGCTCAGCAACCGGACGCGAAGCGGGTCGTCTTCTCCGCCTAGTAGGACCAGCGCGTCTTGCAGCATCGGGACGAGGTGCGGGTCGTTGCCGGCGCGCGCCCAGATGAACCGCCCTCCGTAGCCGAGGGCCGCCAGAGCGAGCTGGCCCGCGACCCCGGCTCGTCGAGCGATCGTGGCAGCACGGAGGAACGTTTCTCTCGCCGTCGACAGCTCCCCCGCGCGCGCCTGCGCGTCTCCGACCGAGAGCAGGAGCTCGCCGAGCGTCCGCTGGTCTGGGTGCTCATCCATCCCGAGCGCCTGCACGCCCATCTCATACAGCCGCGCAGCCTCTTCGTACGCGAGCGCGGCGACCGCCCGATCGCCCGCGCGCCTCGCGAACTCCACCGCGCGCCTCGACTCGCCGCCGGGGGCGCCCTGGAAGAAGTGGTGTGCGAGCTCGGCGAGGTGATCCTCGACCTCGTCGCCATACACATCCTCGAGGATCTCGGCCGTCAACCGATGCAGCCGGATCCGCCGGGAAGGGGTGAGCGCGTCGTACAGCGCCTCACGGACCAAGGCGTGGGAGAAACGGAAACGGCCAAGGACCGCCGGGACCTCCGCGAGCAGTCCGGCGCGGACGGCCTCGTCGAGCATCTCGAGCAGTTCCTCGGCGCTCAATTCGCCGAGGCGCCGGACCGGCTCGATGGCGAACTCGGCGCCCAGGACCGACGCGAGAACGAGGGCACCGCGACACGCCTCGCTCAGCTCCGCGACGCGTCGCGCGATCACGTCCCGGACGCCGACGGGAACCACCATTCGCGTCGAGAGCGCTTTCTCCACATCTCCCGCGCCGCCCGCGACGAGCAGGCGGACGGATTCTCCGAGGAACAGCGGGTTGCCGTTGGTCTGCCGGTACAGGGCGGTCGCAAGGGATCGCTCGACGCCGGTCCCGGCGACCGCCTCGACGAAGCGCGCGACCTCATCCTCGCCCAGACCGCGGAGAGCTATCCGTCGAGTCACCGGCTGTCGCGATAGTTCCGAGATCGTTTCGCTCAGCGGGTGATCCGGCGAAAGCTCCACATCGCGGTAGGTGCCAATCACCAAGATCGGACTGTCCGAAAGCTGCGAGGCCAGGAACCGCAGCAACAGCAACGATGGTGTGTCGGCGGCGTGCAAGTCCTCGAGGATCAAGAGCAACGGGTTGGCACCGGCGGCGTCGGTGATGAAGGTCGCTGTCGAATCGAAGAGCTGGAACCTCGCGGACTCGGGGTCGACGGAAGGCGGGGGCGGGACGTCGGGGAACAGGTCGCGGATCTCAGGAAGCATCTGGGCGATCACGGCGGCGCCTGTCCCCATCTGCTCGAGGACGAGGTCCGCAGCCGTGGAACGAAGGTAAGCGCGGAGCGCCTGCACCCACGGCCAGTAGGCTGGTGCCCCGCCAACCTCCCAGCACCGCCCCCACAAGACGCGTACTCCGCGGTCCCGCGCGTGACTCGATAGCTCGTCGGCCAGGCGACTCTTGCCGATACCGGGTTCGCCGGACAGCAGAACGAGGCGTCCGTGTGCGGCCAAAGCCTCGCCGAGCGAGCCGATCAGGTCGGCGAGCTCGTGCTCGCGGCCGACGAACACCCGTTCGGGGCTCGGCCGAGACGCGTCGGCGGTCGCCGTGTCATCGAAGCCACCGGACGGAGTTCCGATGGGGTCCAGGCGGCCCTCCTTGCCCAGACAGGTAGCGTACGGTGCCAAACGGCCGGGCGGAAGCCCCCTCACATCATGGGAATGTCGCGACGCGTCGCTTGGGTCACCGGGCAACCCTATGCGGGGTCGGGGCCGCGATTCGCACGCACCGAGTGGAGAACCGCGAGCGCGATTCACCCGAGCGTCAGGTAGACGCGAGTACGCCAACACGTTGGGCGGCAGACCTCGATCGACGGCTCTCGTGTCACCACGAGTGCGATCACCTCGAACGGAGTTGCAGGAGCCGGCGACTCTCCATCCGCGTTCGGTCGCATTGAACGATCGGTCGTTCGTTCCTCACGCCTACGTATCAGCGGGCCGTTCAGGAGGACGGAGGAAGGAGGGGAACGATGCGCGCGAGATGGATCTCGTCGGCCGCGGTGTTCGTCGTGACGGTGCCGGTCCTGCTCGGCGTCATGTCGGCGATTGCGGTGGCCGGGAATGGGCTGGGAGATTCGTCCAACCCATCGAGGGCCGTCGATCGGTTGGGCTTCGGGGACAGCTGGACCGAACCCCGGCTCGGCTTCGGGGACAGCTGGGGCGGGCCCACGGTCGAGATTTCCGGCGGTAACGCGTCGAGCACGGCTGCGAAGTCCGGAACCGATGCGTGGGGACCAGGCCTCACTGCGTTGGTGATTGTCGCCCTCGGTGGTGCCGCCGGACTCGCACTCGGGGCAGAGCGATGGAGGCGACGTCGGCCCCACGCCACTGCTTGACGGTGCCCCTCGGTCGTCACGTACGGGACCTGCACGTGCGGGTCCCGTACGCCGCCCTCGCGGCGCGCTGCGTCTCGGATCACCGGCGATGAGCACGGGTCGACCGTCTGGTAAACGACCACACATGTCGCCTCTAGACGTGTACACGCTTTCAGTGGGCTTCTTCCTCGGGCGTCCGCTGCTGCGCGTGTTGGAGGAAGTCGCTGCCGCCGCTGAAGCTGAGGGCGTCCCTCCTGAAAGACGCAGCACGCCCTAACACGTCATCGTCGTAAACGACAAAGCCGATGCCAAGGTCGCGCCGACGGACGCTTAAACCCAAGAGCCATCTGTCGTGAGCACCACGCTCCAGGATGTGGCCAGCGCGGCTCGTCCATGCTTCTAAGAGGGCGCTCGCCGGGTCGTTGTCCCTCTTGACGAAGGGCAAGCCGTCGAGGAGTACTTCGAGCCGGGGCCACCCGGCCGCGTCGACGGCGCGCGCGCGCGCGCCGTGGCATTCGGTAGCCGGGCTAGGGACGCACACGGTTGAGCACAAGAAATCGCCCATTCATACTTCGCCCATGGGTGCATATCTGATGTGTCCCGACGACGGTCGATTCCACGTCGAGGGCTGGCTCGCGGAGGCAAGGTGTCGAGAGAGCAAAACGCCATCCTTGGGGTGTCGCTGTGCCACCGGTAGAGAAACGACGCGACGTCGGCGGACCGGGTGTCAGAGAAGCTCGGGCACCCGGGTCGTGCCGAACTGCCCTTTATCGGAGGGCGGTTAGACGCTCGGGACAGCCAAGCGTTTCTCTCCCGGATCGCCCGAGACAAGCCGCCGCCAGGTGCCGCACGTAGACCCTCCAGATACGTGAGGGCCCGCACGGCACGTGGAAACGAGGAGGAGGGGACGAGCATGGCAGAGCCGAGCTTGTACGAACGATTGGGCGGCGTCTTCGCCATCGCTGCGGTGGTCGACCACTTCAGCGATGCGGTCGTCCAGAACCCCATCGTCGGCCAAAGATCGAAGAACCCTGAGCTTCGTGAGTGGCATACGGACCAGCTGGACAGGCTGCCAGGGCTGAAGTTCATGCGCACCCTGTGGGTTTGCAACGTCGCCGGTGGACCCCTCACGTTTGCTGCCACGAAGCCAGGGAGCACTCCTCTCGGGCTGGAAGAGGCCCATCGGGACCTCCACATCACCCCCGAGGAGTTCGATGAAGTGGCAGCGGAGCTGGGACGCTCGCTCGATCATTTCGGGGTCCCTGTGCGTGAGAAGGACGAAGTGTTGGCGGCCTTCGCGGCGCACAAAGGGGAGGTGACCGAGGGATCGATGGCTTCGGCCTAAGAGGGCCGCGCGCCCTTCCGATCGCAGCTCATGTCGAGGACGTTCCTGAACCTTCGCGTAGCTCCGACGTTTCCCGCCCTGACTCGGCAACGGGCGTGACCATAGCCAAGAGAGATGGGTGTGCGCGTTTCTCCCGGTAGGCTGCGCTCGAGGTTGACCACGCCCGCTACATCGGAGGGCACCTCAGCGTCGACCGTCATGTAATGCGCGCAATGGTGGCGCGAGAGGGCACCGACGAATAGGAGCGGGACTGACGGGGCAAGTACGGGGAATCTCACTCCTTGCTAACTGGCCCCGAGGGCTGAATGGCCCGGCAACGCCGGTCGCCGTCGCTGTCTCGGCGACCCGGCGGCACCCCTTGTATTGTTGCCCAAGGGATGAAGGGAGACGCCATGTTCGAGTCTCTCCGGATACTCGCTTCAAAGGGCAGCGGCAACCTCCACACCATCCTATGGATCATCGCTGCCGTGCTTGTGATTGCCGGGATCGCGCCCTCTTTAGGGGAGCCGTCCTCGCCGGGATCGCCCTTATCGTCCTTGGATCCTCGTGGGACCAGGTGGGGTGAGCATCTTCACCTAGCCAAGGACGGCACAAGAAAGAAGCCCTTGACCAAGTTCATCTAGCGAAGGGGGAGCGGCACATGGATAACCCGGTTCTTTGGGTGGTTGTCGGCGCGGTGGTGGTTCTTCTCCTCGTGGTTCTATTCCGCGGTACCCGGAGACGAGGTTTGCGCGGCCGGGGCGGGCTTCGCCGGCGGTGGACTTTCCGCCGCTAGGTTCGCGAGACCGAGCCACGAGGGGTAGGGCGCGAGCATGAGGCGCCGGTTGAGGGCCTTGCTGTTCGTCATCTACATCATCATCGGTGTGGTCGTGGCAAGTGGACACCATTACTTCGAGCATCTCGATGCGCTGAAGCCGATCACCTCGGCAGTTCTCGCAGTACTGTTGTGGCCGCTCGTCCTCTTCGGGATCAGCCTGCATCTCAAATAGGGGGCATCGGGCTAGACCTCGCGCGATGGAGCGCTCGCGCACCGCAGCGTCTGGCATCATGTCGCTATGCCTGAGCAGGAGTTCTATTGGAGCCCCGTTCCGGCGAGTCCCATCAAGCATCCGTGTGCGTGCTGCGGCTACCAGACTCTTCGGGAGCCGCCTCCGGGACGTGGGAGACGTGGCTGGTGTGCCTCTAGGAGGACGAGCCGGGCACGTTGGAAGACTTGGACTACGTGGGCGGGGCGGCGACCCGGATCAGCCTCAGGCGGGCGCGGAGGAACTTCCGTCGTTACGGAGTCTGTGACAAGCGCAACCGCCGACACGCACGCCTTCCACGTCCGGACGAGCAACCAAGGATGCGCTCCCACTACGACTAGCTACGCTCGCGCTCCGCAGGCGCGCTGTCCCGTCGGAGACCGACCCCTCTCGATCCGCCTCTTCCGTTCCACGTAGACGTCGCCGGGACCGTTGACTATGACCTCGGTCACCTCGGGGTCCTTGAGCAGGAACTCGATGGGTCCGAGCCCGACCACGACGGCGATGTCCACTCGCTTCGTCCCGCACATCAGCGTGGAGCTGCGCACGTCCGCGTGAGGTAAGCGAGCGGGGTACGTGCCTGTCCTGCCACGTCGCCGCAGGTCAACGCGCTACGGAAAACCGTCTTGTAGACAGCAGGTCGTCGGTTCGAATCCGACCGCCGGCTCTCGGCGTATCGCAGCACCACCCGGCGCCACGATCACCCTCGACCGGGTGGCAGGCCATGGGAGACGGTCGGCTCGGGTTGCAATTCGTCGCCGTTGGGAAGGGGCTCGTCAACTGGACATGAGCGGACGGGTGGCGAACGAAACTGTCGATTGGCGGACCGGTGCGTGGAGACTGAGCCTCCGGCTCACAGCTATCCGACGTTGGGGATCATCGCCGGGGGGAAGGACGATCGTCCTCCTCCCTGGGCCGGGTCCGGAATCACGCGAGCCGTCTGGAGTCTGTGAGATGAACGCATCGAGTGAGATCATGCGCCGGACCAGCCTATCCGACGAAGCCGGTTTCGGATCCGCGTTGGGTAAGGCCCTACGGTGAACAACGACTGACGCGTCGGCCCGTCGCCCGCCGGTAGGGGTGCGGTTCCAGTGGAAGCATCGAGGGGGGTTGCGCTCTGCGCGCGTCACGGCGCCGCGGGCGTTCCCCCCCTCGTGACGCACAGAAGGTCGGGCAGGCTTCGCGTCCGCCCGCCTCGTCGCTTGCCTTCTCTGTGCCGTCTGAGCGTGTGCCGCTTGAAGCAACGGGTAATGAATATGTAGACAAGCATGCGCCGTCTTGGCTCGTGGCCCATATTGACCAGAGGAACCCCCGGGGCTATCGGCCCGGTCTTGTCCGTCTTTGGTACGCACCGACGGGGCAACCGGCCGTGAACGGACGATGACGAACTCGAAGAATGATCCGGAACCTCACGGGACGAAGCCAGCGTCCTCCTCGAAGACGCGGGCCGAAGTCGCGCCGCGAACGTCCGCCGAACCCCGCGGAATACGAACCCGTACGAGCACTGTGTGGACCGCTGTGGTCGTCTTGGTGGCATCCCTCGTGCTCGTGCTCGTCTTCATCCTGCAGAATCTTCACGCGGTGGCCGTCTCGTTCCTCGTCTTCCACGGCAAGCTTCCGCTCGGCGTCGCCTTGCTCGTCGCTGTCACGCTCGGCGGCGTCATCGTCGTCGCAGCAGGTGCCGCTCGCGTCGTCCAGCTTCGACGCGCGCGTCGTCGTACGGAGCCCTTCGACAACCGGTAAGCCCTTCTGCGACGTCCTATTAGGTTCTGCGGTGTCGATTGGTGACTGCAGAACTTACCGGGCCTGGCTGCCGGCTCCCGAACCGGATCGTTGTTGGGCGGGTTTCCGCGCGAGGCGTGTAGGCGTAGTCCGGCGAGGGAACGTGGTCTTGGCCCCGTCGATACTTCCGGAGGTTCTCGCGGAGTCGTGCCAGAAAGGGCGTGTGATTCGGGCGCGGATGCAGTCTCGCCCATGCCGCCCTGCTCCTGATGTCCACCGAATCGAGCGACGGCGGGGCCAGTGGCTCGGTGCCGCTATTCCGCCCCGTCGTGGCAATCATGGAAAGACGTATAGTGCAGGAGTCGCGATCCCGTCCTCGGCGGGAGAAGTAGTAGTCACGGGATCGCCCCCGTCATCCCGTTCGATCGCTGGTTCCAGCGAAGGCTTGGTACCCCGAGCGCATTTCGCTCTCGATCTGGTCTTGCGTTGGCCCGGATGATCAGGGCACGAAACCGAGCAAGGGAGAGCAGATGAAGCACCTGCGCGTGGCAACGTACGAGATCAAGAAGGGCTCCTTCCAGGAGCTCGCTGAGGAGGCTCGCAAGAGCATGCTCCGCACGTTCCAGGAGCAGCCGGGGTTCATCCGGTACGGCGTCGCGGACGTCGGCCACAACACCCTCGTATCACTCAGCCTGTGGGAGACGCGCAAGGATGCCGAGGCCTCGGCTCCGGTCGCGGAGACCTGGGACCGTGAGCACGTGAGCGACCGGGTGGAGCTACGCTCGAGCGAGATCGGTGACCTTGCGTTCTACGAGGGCACTGCGGCGAAAGTCTGACCGACCAATCGTCGCGCCGGCCAAACGGTCGCCCACCGCGACCGTTTGACGGCGCCCGTAGAACGAAACGGAGCCCACCGAGGTGGGTTCCGTCTCGTTATCCGCTCACCGCGGATCAGTCAGCTCGCCTGTTCGCGGCGATGAGCAAGGTAATCGTCGCGAATCGTCGGACTCGCGCGGGACCGACCTGCTCGGGCCGACTGCGGCGACGACCCGAGCCTGACTGGGTCGCGGTGCGAAAGGAAGGGCGGGGCCGCACCCGTCCTTACATGTCGTCGATCGCCTGGTCGCGCGAGGCCGCCATCCGGTGCACACCCGCGGTCCAACCGGCCTCGAACGCGGGCCCTGCGAGAGCACGCTGATCGGCATCGAGTTCGAGGCTGTTGAGGTACTGGTCGCGGGCTTCGTGCATCGGCTCCGTCTGCCGAACCGGCTGTTCGCTCATCCCTCACTCCCCTCCCTGTCGGCGTGTTCGCCTACCGCAGTCGCCCTTTTCGGTCGCACTCTCATCTTCTATAGCCGAGCAATGGTAGCCGTCTAGCCGCAGGCTCGATCGAGACGCACCCGTTGCTTTGGACCGTTCCCACGCTGGGAGGCCATTCGACCGTCGGATGCCTCCGACCGCCTATCGCCTGATCGCGCGGACGCGACCTCCGGCGAGGATGTAGGGGCCACCCTGGCAGTCGAGCGTTCCGTCGACCCAGCTACCCTTCGCCTCCCTCTGACTCGGCCGGTTCGAAGTAGGTGATCTCAACGTCATCGAGCGGATACTGTCCGATGATCGTGTTGGACCGCACATGCTCAGCCTCGTCCTCCGCCGTCCATGCGTCCGGTCGCTCAACCGTATAGTGCAGCAGTGCCGCGACGTAGAAGCGCGCCACGATGCCTCCTCCGGGAAGTCGCTCAGGTTGGGGTATCGGGTTGAGGTTGCCGGGGGATTTGCTTGGTGTGTCCTTGGACGAAGGGGTGTTCTCCTCACGCAGCACCGTACCGCCTTCTCCCTCCCAGGTCTCAACGGCCGCCTGTTCGCGTGCTTACGACCGAGGATCGTTCAAGAGCCCCGCCTCCTCCCGCTTCAACGGTTCTCCGGAGTCTTGATCTCCTGATTTCGCCACGGAGGCGGTTTGGCGAGTCGCTGTGGTGTCGTGGGGAAGCACAGCCGTGCGTGGTCGGGCGGCTCCATCGGCCAGGCCGTCTTTCGCGCAAGTCACTCACTCGAGCTGCATGGTCGACCCGGACAGCGGCCGCGCGAGCTGCCCGGGCTGAACGCTCGCCGTCAGCCGCGCCGCAGCACCCGGCCGGCGCGTTCCCCTCGCTCGCCGTCCCACGCGATCGCCCCGTTCACAACGACCAGGTCGATCCCGTTCGGGAACGCGTGCGGCCGCTCGAACGTCGCCACGTCCTCGATCCGGTCGGGGTCGAACAGCACCAGGTCCGCGAACGCGCCCTGCGCGATCCGCCCGCGGCCGCGAAGCCCGAACCGTTCCGCGGGCATCGACGTCATCTTGCGGATCGCCGCCGGCAGGTCGAGCAGATGCTCCTCGCGGACGTACCGAGCGAGCACGCGCGGGAACGTCCCGTAGTAGCGGGGGTGGACCGAGAAGCGGCCCAGCGGTCCGTCGGGCGCGATGGCGACGCCGTCGGTCCCGACCATCACATCCGGCCTCGACGCGATGAGCCTCACGTCCTCCTCGAGCATGCCGTGCCCGATCATCCCGGTGTACGGATCGGCGAGCAGCAGCCCGATCGCGACCTCGACCGGACGGTGGTCGCGATCGGTCGCGAGATCCGCCAAGCTGCGGCCGCTGATGGACGGGTCCGGCTGATGAGAGCCGATCACGACCCGCTCCCACCCGATGCCGTCGACGTTGCCGCCCCAGCCGGGCTCGCCGTGCTCGATCGCCTCGGCCAGCTGTTCGCTCGGCGCGCCGTCCGGCACGAGGTCGCCGAGCGTCTCGACCGGCGCCCACGGCGGCAGGATCGTCGCGAGCGAGGTCTCCCACGCGGTGTACGGGTACTGGTCGGCGCTCACGTCCGCGCCGTCGGTGCGCGCTCGATCGAGCGTCTCCAAGAGCTCCTCGGCGCGGCCCCACGCGTAGGAGGACTCGACCTTGAGATGGCTGACGTGCACGGGAAGGCCTCCCTCGCGCCCGACGCGGATCGCCTCGGCTACGGCCTCGAAGACGGCTCGGCCCTCGTCCCGGATGTGGCTCGCGTAGAGCCCCCCTCGCTCGCCTGCGACGCGAGCGAGCGCGACGATCTCGTCGGTCCGGGCATGCATGCCCGGCGGGTAGATCAGCCCGGTCGACACGCCGACGGCGCCGGCGTCGACGGCCTCGGCGACCAGCCGCCGCATCGTCTCGAGCTCGTCGTCCGTCGGCGGCCGGCGGTCGCCGCGCATCGCCTCGCCGCGGACGGCACCCTGGCCGACCAACGTCGCGACGTTGCAGGCGGGCCGCGCCTCGTCGATCGCGTCGAGGTACCCGGCGTATGAGCTCCACCGCGTGGGCAGGTCGGCCGCGCTCACGCCGACGAGCTGGGCAGACTCCTCGAGCCCGGCGCTCGGCCACGGCGAGGACCCGCAGTTTCCGACGACGACCGTCGTGATGCCCTGACGGATCGCGCTGTCCATCCACGGCTCGACGAAGGGGGAGAGGTCGGCATGGCTGTGCGTGTCGATGAAGCCGGGAGCGAGCACACGGCCGCGGGCGTCGACGACGCGCACGCCCTCGAGGTCCGGCCGGTCCGTCACCTCGAGGATGCGGCCGCCCTCGACGACGACGTTGGCCCGGCGCGCGGGCGAGCCGGAGCCGTCGACGACGGAAGCCTCGGTGATGACCAAGCCCGGCACGCTCGGGATGCTACCGGCCGCGTCCGCCTGGGCAACGGCGGGTCTTCCGTCTCGGCGGAAGCGGCACGTTCGGCCCCTTCCGCGTCGCGGCCCGGAGCCGACCCTGAAGGCACGACGGCTCGGAGGGTGCGACATGGACGGGCAGACGCTGTCGCTGGTCCTGTTCTCGGGGACGGACGACAAGCTGAACGCCGCCGCCGTGCTCACGGCGGGGGCCGCGGCCATGGGCCGCAAGGTCAACGTGTTCCTCCAGTACTGGGCGCTCGACGCGTTCCGCGCCGACCGCATCACCAAGGACCACGGCGTGGCGCCCGAGGCTGGGTCGGAGGGCCACGAGGCGCTCCAGCGCCACGGCGGCCAGCACTGGAGCGAGATCTTCCGGCAGGCGAAGGAGATCGGGGAGGTGGCGATCCACGCCTGCTCGCTGTCCATGGACATGTTCGGCCTCGCGGCCGACGACCTCGATCCGCTGGTCGACGGTCAGGAGGGCGTGGCGTCGTTCTTCATGGACGTCGATGGTCCGGTGACATTCATCTAGGGAGGTGCGAGACATGTCTGCTGTTACACACATCGATCGCTCGATCGACGCGCGCGGACTTCCGTGTCCGGGACCGCTCATGTCGCTGATCGGCGCGGTGCGCGAGAGCGAGGTTGGCGCGGTGATCGAGGTGCTCTCGAGCGATCACGGAACCAAGACCGATCTGCCGGCGTGGATCCACAAGGCCGGCCACAAGCTCGTCGAGGTCGACGAGGAGGACGGGTTCGCGCGGTTCGTCGTCCGAAAGGCGCGGTGAGCCCGGTGCCGGCGCGGATCGTGGTGCTCGGCGGCGGCGTCGCCGGGACGCTCACGGCGAACCTGTTGGCGCACGACCTCAAGGGCGACGCCCGTGTGACGGTCGTCGACCCTTCGGGGATGCACCACTACCAGCCCGGCTATCTCTACCTCGCGCTCGGCAAGGCGCAGGGCCGCTGGCTCTGCCGCGACGAGCGCTCGCTCCTTCGCCCCAACGTCGATCTCGTGATCGACGAGGCCACCCGGATCGACCCGGAGGGCGCCATCGAGCTTTCGCACGGCGGCTCGATCCCGTGGGACTACCTGGTCCTCGCGACCGGCGCGCGGCTCGTGCCGGAGCTCGTGCCCGGGCTGCGTGAGGCGAGCTACCACTTCTACTCGCTCGAGGAGGCCCACCGGCTCCGCGAGCGGCTGCGCGCGTTCCGCGGCGGACGGTTGTTCGTCGGTGTTGCCGGCATGCCGTACAAGTGCCCGCCCGCCCCGGTCGAGTTCGTGCTGATGGCCGATCACTACCTCCGCGACCGCGGCATCCGTGACCGGACGGAGCTCACCCTGCTCTCGCCGGTCAACCGTGCGTTCCCGATCGAGTCCGTGTCGAAGATGGTGCAGCCGATCCTGGACGAGAAGCACATCAACCTCATGCCGTTCTTCAACGTCGAGGAGTTCGACCCGTCGGCCGGCACGATCACGTCACTCGAGGGCGAGAAGGTCGAGGCGGATCTCGCGATCATCGTGCCGCCGCACCGAGGCCAGCAGGTCGTCGTCGACTCCGGCCTCGGCGATGCGTCGGGGTGGCTGCCGACCGACCGTCACACGCTCCAGGTGGACGGTCACGACCGGATCTTCGCGATGGGCGACGCGACGAACCTGCCCATCAGCAAGAGCGGCTCGACGGCGCACTTCGAGGCGCCGGTCGTCGCGAGCCGGATCGCGTCGCTCGTCAAGGGCACCGCACCGAAGGAGAACTACGGCGGCCGCGTCATGTGCTTCCTGGAGACCGGTCACGGCAAGGCGACGGTGTTGCGGTTCGACTATGAGCACCCGCCAGCGCCGCCGGCGCCGAATGCCGTGTGGCACTGGGCGAAGTGGTCCCTCAACCGAATGTACTGGCACACCGTTCCGCAGGGTCGGTTCCCCGACAACCTGCCGCTGCCGATCCCGACCGGGCAGAAGGAGAGCTGGAGATGAATCAGGCCATCACGAGGACGTTGGACCTCAAGGGCTTGTCGTGCCCGCTGCCGATCGTGAAGACGGCTCAGGCGATGAAGGAGATCGCGTCCGGCGACCTCGTCGAGGCGCTCGCAACGGATCCGGGCTCGGTGGCCGATTTCGCCGCGTGGGCGACGACGACCGGCAACGAGCTCGTCGAGCGGACGACGGAGGACGGCGTCTTCCGCTTCGTCATCAGGAAGAAGTGAGCGCGATGGCCGTCACCGAAGCCGAGCTACCGACGACGCGGACGCAGGTCGCGCCGCACGAGCACGACGAGCGCGCCCACAAGAAGCTGGTGATCATCGCGTGGAGCGGCGACCTGGACAAGGTGTGGCCGCAAATGATCCTCGCCACGAGCGGGGCCGCCATGGGCATGGAGACGACGATCTTCTTCACGTTCTGGGGGCTGTTCTCGCTCGTGAAGAACGAGAAGCGCCTCACCGGTGAGAACTGGATGCAGAAGATGGTCGCGATGATGGACCATCCCGGCGTCGAGCACTTGAAGCTCGGCAAGATGAACTTCGCCGGCGCCGGTCCCGTGATGATGAAGAAGCTCGCCAAGGAGCACTCGGTCGCGAGCCCGGGCGAGCTCCTGGCGATGGCGGTCGAGCTCGGCGTGAAGCTCGTGCCATGCCAGATGACGATGGATCTGTTGGGTCTCAAGCGCGAGGACATGATGGACGGGCTCGGTGAGCCCGCCGGGGCGACGACGATGCTCCTCGAAGCGCAGGACGCGATCACGCTCTTCATCTGAGATCTCGAGCGGTGTCGGGCCGTCCATCGCACCCCGACATATCGAGGACCGGGAGGTGCAGTCCCCCACCGACCTCCCGGTCCTCTCCGTTTCCGGCGGACGCCTGAGGCCGAACGTCTCTACGCGTCGCCTCGCCCGCAGGGGTACGGTTGCGGGGACCGAGGAGGCCGACATGGGACTGATGGACAAGGTCAAGCAGGTCGCCGGCGAAATGGGCGAGCTGGCGAAGAAAGGCGCGTCACAGGTTCAGACCAAGGTCGAGCAGACGCAGCTCCGCAGGAAGGCCGACGACGCGGCCAAGCGCCTCGGGTACCTCGTGCACCGCGAGCGGACGGGCGGCGACCCGGCCGGTGCCGAGGCGGACGCGCTCGTCGCGGAGATCAAGGACGCCGAGGAGCAGATGGCCGCGGGCGCCGCGGCCGAGTCCGCCGCGGCGTCGACGACCGACGTCCATGGGACCGAGATGCCGCCGCCGGCGCCCGGTCAGGCGGTCGAAGAGGCGAGCGGAGAGTAGCACGCGTCACTCGCAGGCCGAGGCCGCGACGTCTCAGCGGGTCGGGAGGAACACGCGGAACGAGGCGCCGCCGCCCGGGCGTTCCTCGACCCAGGCCCGGCCGCCGTGGAGCTCCGCGAACCTCGCGACGAGTGACAGGCCGACGCCGACGCCCGGCGAGTGGATCGACTCCGTCGCCGGTCCCTGCCGGAACGGCTCGAACACGGCTTCGCGCAGATCGGGCGGGACGCCGGGGCCCTCGTCCTCGACGACGATCGTGACTCCGTCGTTGCCGGGCTCGACCCGCACCCACAGTGAGGAGTCCTCCGGCGTATGGCGCCCGGCGTTCGCGACGAGGTTCTCGACGATCCGCTCGACCTTCGCGGCGTCGACCGAGATCACGAACGAGGGCGCGTCGATCTCGACCGTCCGGCCGGACAGGAGATCGGTCTCGGTCACCACCTGATGGACGAGCGCGCCGACGTCGGTCGGGCGCCGCTGCGGCGCGATGATCCCTCGCTGCAGGCGGTCGAGGTCGAGCAGGTCGGCCAGGAGCCGCTCGAGCTTGCGGGCGTTCGAGGCCACGCGGTGGACGAGGTCACGTGCATCGTCACCCGACAACGTGTCGGCGGACTGCTCGAGCGTGAGGGCCGACCCGAGGATGGAGGTGAGCGGCGTCCGGAGATCGTGCGAGACCGCCTCCAGGAACGTGTTCTTCATCTCGTCCAGCGCTCGGAGCCGCTGCGTCGCCTCGCGCTCGCGCCGGAACGCCTCTGAGTACTTGCGCTCGCTGCTGCGCAGGGCCTGCTCGGCTCGCTTGCGCTCGGTGATATCGATCATCAGGCCGCGCAGCGCCGCCGGCCGCCCGTGTGCGTCGTGCACGACGTTGACGAGGTCGCGCATCCACGCATGATCGTTCTCGGACGGCGTGCGGTACTCGATGCTTCGCTCGTCGTCCTCGTGCACGAGCGTGCGCACCGCCGCGATCGCGTCCGCGCGGTCCGCCGGCACGATGTGGTCGCCCCAGCGGCCCTCGCCCCCGCTCCCGAGTGTGGTCGTGGCGCGGTTCGACAGGAACGTGAACCGGAGCGTCTCGGGATCCGCCTCCCAGAACGTTGCATCAAGGCTCTCGACCAGCTCGTGGAACCGCTCGAGCTCGTGCACGCGCCGCGCGCTGCCGAGCGCGAGGGAGGTGATGTCGGCGATCCCGCCCGCCAGGCGAAGCTCCCGGTCACCGAACCGGTCCTTCGCGGTGGTCGATACAAGGACGAGCGCGGCGAACCCGTCGGGCTCCCAGCGCATCGGCGCGACCAGCACCTGCGTTGCCTCCGGCAGCACGTGGTATTCGGGAGGAAGGTTCTCGATCGTGTCTCGGTCGAGCACGAAGGGACTCTCGAGCGAGGCGAGGAACTCCGCGGCCGTTCGAGCGTCGACGAAGCTGCGAGTGGTGAGCTCCCGGCCGCGCGGTCCACCCGTGTGGCCGATCGCGAACGAGCCGGTCTCCTGGTCGCGGACGTACGCCGCGACGGCCTCGCAGCCGACGATCGCCGGTACCGCGGCGACCGCGCGCTTGAGGATCGCCCCGAGATCGTGTACGCCGGTGAGCGCCTGTGAGAGCCCGAGCAGCGCCGATGACGTCTCGGCGGCCTCGCGCTCGCGCTGGAACAGCCGCGCGTTCTCGAAGGCGACCGCCGCGTGCGATGCCAGGACCTCGAGGACGCGCATGTCGCCGTCGTCGAACTTGTCGTACCCGAGCTTCGACAGGACGATCACGCCGATGACGCGCTCTCCGAAGAGCATCGGGACGGCCAGTATCGACTCCAGCACCTCGCCGGTCCCCGGGATCTGGACGGCGAACGGCACCTGGTCCGCGTCCGGCGTGTAAAAGGACTCACGGGTCTCGGCGACGTGGCCGGTAACGCCCTCGCCGACGTGCGTGATGAGCGCCTCGTAGCTCTCGCCCTGGTACTCGGTGAGCTCTCCGCGGAATGCGACGGGCTCGAGGGTCCGGCCGTCATGCGCCAGGAGATAGACCCGGCAGTTGTGGTAGTCGATGATCGTCTTGAGCTCGACCGTGATCGCGTTGGCGATCATCTCGCGGTCGGTCAGACGGGTCAGCTGCGGCGCGAGGCTGTGCAGCATCTTGAGCTGCGCGAGCGAGCGCAGCTCAGAGTCGGACTCGTCTTCGGGCGGTGCGTGCCGGACCGGATCCCGGCGGCCGGCCTCGACCATGGGCTCTCCTCAACCTCGCCATCATCTCCTTCGGCAGGTAGGGGTTCGTTGTTGAACGGGTCGGTGCTGCCCGCCACGGGGCGGTCGGTACGATGTCCCGGTGAGCGTGACCGACCAGGCGCCCGACGCCGCCGCCGCCGAGGCGATCGAACGGCTCACGGCGCGCCTGGACGAGATCGCACCCGAGGGGCGCGGCGAGCCGCTGCGTGCGTTCGCCCGCGCGTACACGAAGCGACTGACTGTGGAGCAGCTCGCTGAGGTCACGGCCGATGAGCTCGCCGGTCAGATCCTCGGGGCGTTCGAGCTGGCCGACGGCCGCCGGGGCGAGGTGGCCGTCCGTGCGTTCAACCCCACCGTCGTGCGGGACGGGTACCAGGTGCTCGGCTCGGTGGTGGAGACCAACACGGTCGATTCACCGTTCCTGTTCGATTCAGTGAACGAGGAGCTCAGGGCGCGCGGCCTCTCGCTTCGCCGGGTGATCCATCCCGTCGTCGGCACGGTCCGCGGGCCCGACGGGGCGATTCAGCGCATCGTTCACGCGCGCGACTCCGAGAGCCGCGAGTCGGTCATGCACTTCGAGGTCGACCGCCGGCTCGGCGAGGACGAGCTCGACCGGCTCGCCGACGCGGTCCGCGCCGTCGTGGGCGACGTCCGGCTCGCGGTACGCGACTTCCGTCCGATGCGCGAGCGGGTCGACCGGATGATCGAGCTCGCGGAGGCCGCCTCGTCTCGCTACGGCGAGGCCGAGATCGTCGAGACCGTCTCGTTCCTGCGGTGGCTGCCCGAGGACAACTTCGTGTTCCTCGGATACCGCGAGTACGACCTCACCGAGACCGACGCGGGAAGGGCGCTCGCCATCGTGCCGGGGTCCGGGCTCGGGATCCTGTCGAAGGCGGGGTGGTCGTCGTACGAGCAACCGGTCCCGCTCTCGCGGATCGAGCCGAGCCTGCGGGCGCGGATCGAGGGCGGCGACCTGTTGATCTACTCGAAGACCAACCGATCGTCGTCGGTCCACCGACGCGCGCGGATGGATTACATCGGCGTCCGGAAGGTGACCCCCGACGGACGCGTAGTCGGCGAGTCGCGACTCGTCGGGCTGTTCACGTCGAAGGCGTACACCGAGCCGGCGAGCCGGACGCCCGTGCTGCATCGCAAGCTCGACCAGATCCTCGAGGCCGAGGACCTGTTCGAGGGTTCGCACGACTACAAGAGCGTCGTCTCGATCTTCGAGTCGTTCCCGAAGGACGAGTTGTTCTCGGCGTCGGTCGACCAGCTGCGGTCCAGCATCATGGCGCTGCTCGCGCTGGAGGAGACGGGGCGCGTGCAGCTCTTCGTCCGCCGCGACTTGTTCGGCCGAAGCATCTCGCTGGTCGTCGCGCTACCGCGCGAGCGCTTCAGCGCCCAGCTGCGGCTGAAGCTGCAGCGGCTGTTCATGAAGCGCTTCCACGGCTCGACCGTCGACTACCACCTTTCGCTCGGCGAGAGCCAGCTCGCGATCATCCACTTCACCGTCCACGTCGCCGAGGGCGAGATCCCCGACGTCTCGTTCGAGGATCTCGAACGAGACGTCGTCGCGCTGACGCAGTCGTGGGAGGACCGCGTCCGCGCGGCGCTCGTGCGCGTATCCGGGCAGCAGCGCGGCGGTGAGCTGTTCGACCGGTGGGCGTGGCGGTTCCCCGAGGCGTACCGATCCTCGACGGCGCTCTCGATCACGCTCCGCGACGTCGAGGCCCTCGACCGCCTCGAGCGCGGGGACGAGGCGTTCGTCGTCTCGCTCTTCAACCTCAGCGACGGCGACGAGACGCTCACACGCGTGCGTCTGTACAAGGTGGGCGGGAAGATCCAGCTGTCGGACTTCGTCCCGATCCTGGAGACGCTCGGGCTCCGCGTCGTCGAGGAGGTCCCGACCGAACTCCTCGGCGAGGAGGCCGACGAGCGATTCATCCACGACTTCGGCGTGGTCGACGAGCACGGCGGCCCTCTCGACGTCGAGCACGCCGCCGAGCGCGTCGCCGGGTGCATCGCGGCGGTCTGGCGCGGCGAGGCAGACGCGGATTCGCTGAATCGGTTGGTCGTCTCGGCCGGACTCGACTGGCGGCAGGTCGCGATCCTGCGGGCGTACCGCCGGTACCACCACAAGGTCAACGCCAGCTTCACGGCCGAGTACAAGAACGACGCGTTCGCGGCGTATCCGCATGCTGCCGCCAAGCTCGTGCGGTTGTTCGAGCTCACGTTCGACCCGGCTCGCGAACGCGACGACGCGGCGATCGACGCCCTCCGCGCCGACATCCGCTCCGACCTGGACGCAGTGACGTCCCTCGAGCAGGACCGGATCCTGCGGAACCACCTCGGTCTCATCGAGGCCACGGTGCGAACGAGTGCGTTCAGGCCGGACGCGCGCTCGCTTGCGTTCAAGTTCCGCTCGCGCGATGTCCCGGAGATGCCCAAGCCGACGCCCCTGTACGAGATCTACGTGCACACCACCGAGACGGAGGCACTCCACCTTCGCGGCGGAAAGGTCGCCCGGGGCGGCATCCGGTGGTCCGACCGCCGGCAGGACTACCGCACCGAGGTGCTGGGGCTGATGAAGGCCCAGATGGTCAAGAACGCGGTCATCGTGCCGACCGGCTCGAAGGGCGGGTTCGTCCTCCGCCGGACGATCGCGGACCCGGCGGCGCTCAAGCAGGAGGTCACCCGCGCGTACGTGACGTTCATGCGCGGGCTGCTCGACCTCACGGACAACCTCGTCGACGGGGCGGTCGTGCATCCCGAGGGCGTCGTCGTCCTCGACGAGGACGATCCGTACCTCGTCGTGGCGGCCGACAAGGGCACGGCGACGTTCTCGGACACCGCGAACGCCGTCGCCGCGGAGTACGGATTCTGGCTGGGCGACGCGTTCGCGTCGGGCGGATCCACCGGGTACGACCACAAGGCGCTGGGGATCACGGCGCGCGGCGCGTGGGAGTCGGTCAAACGGCACTTCCGCGAGATGGGGACCGATCCCCAGACGCAGCCGATCACTGTCGTCGGGATCGGCGACATGTCCGGCGATGTGTTCGGCAACGGGATGCTCCTGTCGAA
>DATAEU010000056.1:0-6621 GCA_036257835.1 Actinomycetota bacterium
CGCCAGGTCGTCCATCCGGTCCTCGAGCGCTCCGAGGAGCCCGGCCGGGGTCGAGAGGGAGGAGAGGAGATCCCGGACGAGCTCTCCGTAGCGTTCGGGGTCGACGCGACCGTCGCACGGCGCCGCGCACCGCCCGATGTCCGCGAGCGCGCACGGCGCGAACCGCGTGGCGGCGCGCATCGCTTTCGTGCACCGGCGGATCGGCACGACATCTTCCAGCGCCTCCTTCGCCAGTCTCGCCTGTGAGGAGTTGGCGAACGGACCGAGGAACGCCGCATCGCCGACGGGCTCGCGCACGACCTTGATGCGTGGGTACGCCTCGGACGTGTCGAGCTTCAGGTAGACGTACCGCCGCCACGTCTTGCCGCGGCGGTTGTACTTGGGCTCGTGCGCACGGATCAGACGTGCCTCGACGACGAGCGCCTCGAGCTCGGAGCCGCACACGACGCCCTCGACTGCGTGCGTCTCGGCAAGCAGGTCGTCGATCTGCTTGCGCTCGTCGCCGTAGAAGTAGCTCTTGACGCGCGAGCGCAGGTTCTTGGACTTGCCGACGTAGAGCACACGCCCGTCCCGGCTCCTGAACAGGTAGACGCCCGGCGCCGTCGGGAGGTCGTCGGCCAGCCGGATCTTGCCGTAGTTCGGCCGACCGCGCGCCGTGACGGCGAGGTACAAGTCGCCGAGCGTCAGGATCCCGAGCCGCCCGCCGAGGTCGAGCAACCCGCGAAACACGTCGGCGCACGCCTCCGCATCGGCGAGCGCGCGGTGCGTCGGCCGGACCGCCGTCCGGAAGTATTGCGCGAGCGTTTGCAGTCGGACGTTCGGCACGTCCGGCCACACCACGCGTCGAGCCAACCGGGCCGTGCAGACGGGCGGCCCGGGCAGCAGCGGATAGCCGTGCGCCTGCAGTTCGGCGTTGACGAACGAGAAGTCGAACCGCGCGTTGTGCGCGACGAACACGCAGCCGCGCGCGAACTCGTCCAGCGTCGGCAGCACTTCCGCGATCCCGGGCGACCCAGAAACAGCCCGGTCGTCGATCCCCGTGAGGTGCGTGATGAACGGTGGGATCGGGACCCCGGGGTCGACCAGGGTCTGCAAGGCGCCCACCCGCTCGCCGCCGCGAACCTTCACCGCGCCGATTTCGGTGATCCGCGACTCCGTCGGGGACCCGCCCGTCGTCTCGAGATCGAGGATGCAGAACGTCACCTCGGACAACGGCACGCCGTCATGGAGCGTCGTCTGCGCGGCCACCGCGAGCATCGCCTGGATGCCTCCCACGGGGCCGCGGGCCGCCCACGATATCGAACAAATGTTCGACCGTCAAGAGGGTGATTCATCGCGCTGAGGCGTCGGGGACAACGCGCTAGTCGAGCGGGTAGAGCTCGTTCTCGACGGCGAACGCGAGGGCGTGCTCCACCGCGAGGTGCGCTTCCTGGATGTGCGATGTCTCCTCGCTGGGGACACGGATGGCCACGTCGACGAGCCCGACGAGGTGGCCGCCGGTCGCGCCCGTCAGCGCGATCGTGGAAAGGCGGCGTCGGCGAGCCTCCTCGACGGCGAGCAGGACGTCCCCAGAGTTCCCGCTGGTCGAGATGCCGAGCAGGACGTCGCCGCCCCGGCCGATCGCCTCGACCTGGCGGGCGAACACGCCGTCGAAGCCGAAGTCGTTGGCGATCGCCGTGAGGATCGAGGTATCCGTCGTGAGTGCGATTGCCGGGATCGCCGGCCGGCGGCGGTCCGTGGTCAGCGTGCTGACGAACTCGGTGGCGAGACCTTGGGCGTCGGCGGCGCTGCCGCCGTTGCCGCAGATGAGGAGCTTGCCTCCCGCGCGAACGGCGTCGGTGACGAGGGAGGCGGCCTTGGCGACGTCCGTGGCACAACCGTCGGCGAGCGCGGCGAGGGTTCGAGCGGTGTCCGACAGGTAGGCGTGGATCGAGTCCGAGTTCACGCCCCGTCTCCAGCCGCGAGGAGGGACTCGATGACCCTCGAGGCGCCGAGCAGGTCGTCGGCGACGTGGTCGGCCAGCGGAGCCGCGCCCTCGCACTCCTCGGCCCCGTGGCCGGTGAGCACGAGGATCGTCGTCGCGCCGAGCGCCCGGCCCAGACGCATGTCGGCCGCGTGGTCGCCGATCACGAACGCCTCCGACGGATCGAAGTCGAGGAGCCGGGCGGCGCGTTCGACCATCTCGGTGCCGGGCTTGCGGCAGCCGCAGCCGTCCTCGGGCGTATGGGGGCAGAACTCGATCTCGTCCACGGTCGCGCCCCCGTCGGCGAGCAGGTCGCGCAGCCGGTCGTGGATGTCGCCGAGGCGTTGCTCGGTCAGCAGGCCGCGGCCGATGGGGGACTGGTTGGTGACGACGATCACCCCGAGGCCGAGCTCGCGGAGGCGGTGGATCGCCTCGGCCGAGCCAGGGATGAGATGCATCTCGGCAGGGTGCAGGACGTATCCCACCTCCTCATTGATGGTGCCGTCGCGGTCGAGGATCGCGAACCGGCGGCTCATCGGGCGGGCTCCCACGGCCGAGCGCTCACGTGCGCCCGGACGCCCCCCGGCTCGAACGCGAACGGGACGACCCGGCCGCCGAGCGCCTCGAGTGCGCGGCGCACGGAGTCCTGTCGGTCCGGCTCGCACGCGACCAGCAGGTACCCGCCGCCGCCCGCGCCGCAGATCTTCCCGCCCGACGCGCCCGCGTCCTGAGCCGCGGCGAACAGCCGCTCGATCGACGTGCCGTCGGCGATGTGCGGGTTCATCCGCCTCTTGCTCTCGTACGCGTGTTGCAGCATCGGGCCGATCGCCGAGACGTCGCCGTGTTCGAGCGCGTCGCGCATCTCGTACGCGAGCGCCTGCAGCTGCTTCATGCCCTGGATCGTCTCCTCCCGTCCCTCGGCGTGGAGCCGCACCTGCGTGTCGATCAGGCCGACGTCTGTTCGGGCCCGGCCGGTGTAGCACAGCAACAGTCGGGCGCGGAGCGCATCGAGCGCATCGGACGGGACGCGGAGGGGCGTCACCCGCACGCCGTCGGCCGAGAACTCCAGGAGATTGCAGCCGCCGAATGCCGCCGCGAACTGGTCCTGCCAGCCACCCGCGATGCCGAGGTCGCGGCGCTCGATCGCATAGCTCGTCCTCGCGAGCGCGTCGGCCGTCATCGCCCGCCGATCGAACGCCGCCAGCGCCGCGACCACGGCGGTGACGAGCGCCGAGGAGCCGCCGAGCCCGCTGCCGGGCGGGGCATCCGATCGGAGGTCGAGGTCCACGCCGCTCTCGACGCCGATCCGCGCGATGGCGGCCTTCGGCAGATCCATCACGCCGTCGTAGACCGGCCCTTCTCCGAGGTCGTAGGCGACGAGGTGGCCGAAGTCGATCGATCGGATCTGGATCCGATCGTCCTCCCGGGGTTGGAGCGTCACCTCCGCGTAGTGATCGATCGTCGTCGACAGGACGGCACCGCCGTGCTCGTCGAACCAGTGCGGGAAGTCGGTCCCGCCGCCGACGAAGCTGATGCGAAGCGGCGCACGCGCGATCACCGTCACGGCGTCCATCGGGGAGCCAGTATGGGCGGGGAGGCGCGCCGTGACCACGCGGTCGGGCGCCGTGCTCAGGCCACGAAACGGACCACGCGGCGGCGCTGCTGTTCGGTCAGCCCGCCCCACACGCCGTAGCGCTCACCGTTCTTGAGCGCCCACGCGAGGCATATCTCTCGGATGCCGCAGACGGAGCAGTACGCGAGCGCCGGCCCGGCCTCCTCCTCCGAGGTCGGGAAGAAGACGTCGGGGTCGATCCCGAAGCACGCGGCGGCGTCCTGCCACATGTCCGGCGGCGCGGGGTTGTTCGGAAGGTCGGTGAGGTCGATGCCACCGGTGCGTGACCTGGTAACGGCTGCTCCCATCGAACCCCCTCGTCGCATCGGCCGCGATGACCGTGGCCACAAGGACTACCCCGTGTGCGCCGCGAAGTGAAGACTTGAAAACACCCGGGGGCCGTAGTATCCGGGCTCCTCAGCGCGGCGCGAGGACCACGCCGGCTGGCGTCCGGAGCTCCAGATCCCGTGCGTCCCACCGTACGCGTGCGAGCACCGCCGCGGTCGCGTCGGAGCGTTCGGCGGCGCTGGTCACGACGCCGACCTTTGTTTCGCCGGCGAACAGCACATCGCCCGCGCGCACACTCCCGTCGGCCCTTGCAGGCAGGACGACGCGCGTCGGGTGGCCGAGATTCCGGACGCGGGCCACCGACTCCTGACCCAGGAAGCAGCCCTTCGCGGTGTCCGTCACCGGCGGCACGTCGAGGCCGGCCTCGGCCGGAAGGGAGTCCCGGTCGAGGTCGACCGGGAAGAGGACGACCGCGTGCTCGATCCGCCAGCGCTCCGCCGCCGCGGCATCGACCTCGACGCTGCCGGCGGGCGGGTCGAGCGCCGCGCGCCATCCGTCGTCCCCGGGGGCGAGCACCGGACGCGCGTTGCCCGCCGAGAGCTCGACCGCCGAAGAGAGCACGTACGGCGCCAGGATCTCGTCCACCGGCTCGGGCTGATCGGATCCCTGGACGAGGAGGAATCCCTCGGGCAGGCGCAGGACGTGGAACTCGGCTCGGATCCGCCCCGTCGGCGTCAGCATCAACGAACGGACACTCGAGCGCTCGGGGACGTCGGCGACACCCGCCGTGACCAGGTCGTTCAGCCAGCGCTCGGCGTCGACGCCACGCACCGCGACGACCCGTACATCCGGGCGGACGTACGCGCGTTGCTCTCCCAGCGTGCGGACCTGCTCGTCGAGCGCGGTGTCCATCCTGCGAGGATAGGTCCCCGTGGAGGTTCCGCGGACGCTCCTCGTGACGAACGACTTCCCACCGCGCGTCGGCGGGATCCAGCGAACGCTGCACGCCCTGTGGCGGACGCTGCCGCCCGACCGGGTCTCGGTCCTCGCGCCGTCGTGGGACGGCTCGGCCGCGTTCGACGCGCGCGAGCCGTACGCGATCACCCGGTTCCCCCGCGACTTCGCGTGGCCGACGCGTGATGCGCGCGACCGAGTGCAACGCGCGATCGAGGACACCAGCGCGCAGGTCGTGCTGTTCGGGGCGACGTATCCGCTCGCGGCGCTCGGCCCCGGCATCGCCAAGCGCTCGATCCCGTACCTCGCGGCCGCGCACGGATTCGAGTATTGGCTCTCGCTCGCACCGGGCTCGCACCGCGCGATGCGGTATGCCACGTCACGCGCGTCGCGGGTGCCGGTGATGTGCAGCGCCTTCATCGCGCGCGTCGTGCGGACGGCGGTGCCGAAGCAGGTCCCCGTCTCGGTGATGTATCCGGGTGCCGACGTGGAGGCGTTCCGTCCGGACCTCGACGTGGAGGAGATCCGCGCGCGCCACGGCCTGGGCGGCCGTCCCGTCGTCGTGTGCGTCAGCCGGCTGGTGCCGCGCAAGGGACAGGACGTCTTGATCCGCTCGATGCCGGACCTGGTCCGGCGTGTCCCCGAGGCGGCCCTCCTGATCGTCGGCGACGGCCCGTACCGGCCGGCGCTCGAGCGGATGGCGTTCGACGCGCCCGCGCGGTCGGTGATCATGGCCGGCCAGGTCGGCGAGGAGGAGCTCCCGCGGTACTACGCGGCGGGCGACGTCTTCGCGATGCCGTGCCGGACGCGAAGGGGCGGGCTCGAGGTCGAAGGGTGGGGGAACGTCTTCATCGAGGCCGCCGCGTGTGGCCGCCCGGTGGTTGTCGGCGACTCGGGGGGCGCCCGCGAGTCGCTCGTCGACGGCGTGACGGGCCACCTCGTCGACGGCGCGAACGTGCAGCAGGTCGCCGACACCGTGGCCGCCCTGTTGGAAGATCCGGCGCGAGCCGCGGCGATGGGCCGGGCCGGGCGGGAGCGCGTGGAGCTCTCCTTCACCTGGCCTCGGGCAGCCGCGCAGCTCGCCGGGTGGCTCGGCGAGGCCGCGGCCGGCGGCTGACGAGGGCCGGGTCGCGCCGCGCGTCGCTGGGCTCCGAGGACGGCGTCCGCGTCCCGGGTACCCTGCGGCCGTGTCCGATCGCCGCTGTCCGAACTGCGGCGCCCTCGTCGCCGCCGACGCCGACTGGTGCGGTCAATGCCTCGCGTCGTTCCGCGAGCCCGCGTCGCCCCGGCACGCGGTCGCGGGGCCGAGGGGCCCGAGCGCTCGGGTCGAACGCGCGCCCGAAGGGCCGACCTCCGCCTGGCGGTGCCCGACGTGTGACGCCGAGAACCGGCTCGACGCGAACAGCTGCCGGATCTGCGGCACCCCGTTCGGCCGGTTGTTCGAGGACACGGTGGATCCGCCGACCACCTCCCCGCGCGCTGCCGCCGCGTGGTCGTTGCTGCTTCCCGGCCTCGGCCACTGGTTCGCTCGCCGCCGCGCCGAGGCCATCGCGCGGTTCGTCCTGGCCGCGTGGATCGCCGGCATGCTGTTCATCCTCGTCGCGAGCCGTGTCGACGGCGGCGGGTTCGGCGGGGCGGGTCCGCTCGTGCTGCTGTTCGGCGCCGCCGGCCTGGCGCTGTGGACAGAGGGGGTCATCGACGGCCGGCGCGCGGCGGCCGGGCTCGTGCCGGTCGTCTCGTCGAGAGCGATGCTCTGGGCGTGCGTCGCCCTCGTAGGGTTGTCCGTCGTGCTGTCGACGCTGCT
>DATAEU010000068.1:0-12001 GCA_036257835.1 Actinomycetota bacterium
TCACGTTCGCCGAAGCGGGGTCGGCGAGGCACGTCGAGGCCGGGTTCGCCCTGATGGCATGGCGCGACGGGGCGTTGAAACGCGAGGTGTGGACGATCCTCGACACCCTGCGGTTCGAGCCCTAGCCGGGGCCGGGTCGACGGACCCGGGCCTTGCCGTGCAAGATTCACGGCCATGACTCCGACACCTCGCGGCGGCGTCCGCGTCGCGGCCGCCGCCGCGCTGGCGCTCGAACTCGTCATCGCGTGCACACCGTCGTCCGAACGCGCCGAGCCGGGTACGAGCGTCGTCGTCGCCGCGGCGTCGCCCTCGCCGTCCCGCCCGTCGTCCGCGGAGCCCGTCGTCCACCAGCGGACGATCCCGACGCGCTGGCCGATCGAGCACGTCGTCGTGATCATGCAAGAGAACCGGAGCTTCGATCACCTGTTCGGCCGGTTCCCCGGCGTCGACGGCACGCGGTTCGGGTGGGATCACGGGGTCCGCGTACCGCTCACGCATCTCACGGCGCAGCGCATCCCGGACCTCCCGCACTGCTGGACGTGCGCCGTCGCGTCGTGGAACGGCGGCAGGATGGACGGGTTCGACCAGTCGGCGATCTCGCGGCGATACGCGTACACGCAGTACGAGCGCACGGACGAGCCGAACTACTGGGCGTGGGCCGAGCGGTACGTGCTGCACGACCACTTCTTCTCGGCGGCGCGCGGGCCGTCGTACCCGAACCACCTCTACATGATCTCGGGGCAATCCGCGGGAGCGCACGACAACCCGTCCCGAGGGCAGACGCCCGATTCGCGCACGTGGGGCTGCGACTCGCCGCCGCTCGAGCGCGTGCGCATCGTCCACCCCGACGGCACGAGCGAGTGGGTGCACCCCTGCTTCGACATCTCGACCATCGAGGACCGCCTCCACGACGCGCGCGTTCCGTGGGCGTACTACGCGGCGACGAGCGACGAGCCCGGCTACATCTGGTCGGCGTTCTCCTCGATCCGCAAGATCTTCTACGGTCCGGCGTGGAAGGCGCACGTTTTCCCGGTCGACGGCGTCGTGCACGACATCCGCACGCAGCCGCTCCCGTCGGTCACGTGGGTCATGCCGCGCTTCCAGCTGTCGGATCACCCCGGTTCGAACTTCTGCTACGGCGAGAACTGGGCCACGAGCGTGATCGACGCGATCATGAAGAGCCCGGACTGGAGCTCCACCGCGATCTTCCTGACGTGGGACGAGTGGGGCGGCTTCTACGACCACGTCCCGCCGCCGCACACCGACGCGTTCGGCCTCGGCTTCCGTGTCCCGCTCATCGTCCTCTCGCCGTACGCGCGCGCGGGATCCATCGATCACCGCGTCACGGAGTTCGACTCGATGCTGCGGTTCATCGAGGAGAACTGGAGGCTGAAGCCGCTGACGCGGCGCGACGCGAGCGCGCCGAGCCTCCGCCCGGACTTCGACTTCTCGCAGAAGCCGACGCCCCCTCATCCCCTCCCACTCCGAACGGACTGCACCGGCCCGAAGTGGAAGATCACCTGGTGATCGCGGGCGAGGGCCCCGGCTCGCGGCCGGGGCCCGTCGCGTTCGATGCGTCGGACGTCGTTACGGCGTGATGCCGAAGCCCGCGAGGAAGGCGAGGTCGTCCGGCTGGTCGAGCCGGTACGCACCGCCCACGCCCGAGCACGTCGAGCTGAAGCCGAAAGACGTCACCGCAACGACCAGGTTCGAGTCCGTGTTGTTGAACGTCGGACCACCCGAGTCGCCGAAGCACGTCCCGCCCTGGTGCGGCGCGCCCTTGTTGTTCGACAGCAGGATGTATGTGTCGGGCGGCTGGCTGTGGAGCGAGTTGATCTTCACGGTGCCCTTCAGCCGGACGTCGCCGCCCGACTCGGTCTTCGGACCGCTCGCCGTCAGGCCGTAGCCGACGACCTCGAGCAGGTGATGCGGGTCGCCCTGGTACCGGTCGAGGAAGTCGACGTGCGGGATCCGGCCGTACTGGCCGACGGAGAGCGACCTATCGAGCACGACGACGCCGGCGTCGTGCGCGTAGAAGGGGCCGTCGGTGAAGTCGGGGTGCGGGTACGCCGTGCCGCGGTGCCAGTAAGGGCTGGCGTTCAGCCAGGCGGCGCGGTCCTGGTACCGCTGTTCGTTCTGATTCGGGCCGTAGTCGCTGCTCGCCGGGAACCCGTCGAAGTGCGCGTGTTCGCTGTTGTCGAACCAGATGTCGCTGCCGCCGGAACCGTCGCCGCCGTGGGTGGTCGTCGACTCGCCGTGGTCGCCGACACCGTAGGTGCAGTGCCCAGCGGTGACGATCACCGTCGCCGACAGCATCGTCCCGCTGCAGCTGAACCAGCTGCCGGGATCGTTGAAGCGGGGATCGACCTCGTCCGGCACGTAGAAGAGCAGCTCGCCGACGTACGGATGCTCGCCGGCGTCGGGTTGTCCCGTCGTGATCGCGGAGGCCGGCAGGCCGGTCAGCAGCAGCGTCGCGGCCGCCGCCATGCCGGCGGCAAGGATCCTTCGCAGCATGTGGGCTCCTCTCGTCTCGGGGCGGACGCCGCCGCATCGTAGGAAGGGCGCTCGAGATACGGCAACCGACCTTCGTCTCGTTCTGCGCCGGAAGACTGCGGGTAACCAGCACATGCGCTCGGTACGGTAGCGTCCGGCCGTGGCCGCGGACATTCCCCTCGAGGGGGCGACCTTCGACGAGCTGGGCGCCGGCCTGCGCGAAGACCGGTTCAGCAGCCGCGAGCTGGCCGAGGCCTACCTCGAGCGCATCCGGGCGCGCGACGGCGACGGCCCGACCCTTCGCTCGGTCATCGAGGTCAACCCCGACGCGATCGAGATCGCGGAGGCGCGCGATCGGGAGCGAGGCGAGACGAGCTTCGTGAGCCCGCTCCACGGCATCCCGGTCCTCGTCAAGGACAACATCGACACGGCCGACGCGATGCACACGACGGCGGGATCGCTCGCGCTGCTCGAGCCGCGGCCACCGCGTGACGCCGCGCTCGTGGAGCGCCTCCGCGGCGCCGGCGCGATCGTTCTCGGCAAGACCAACCTGTCGGAGTGGGCGAACTGGCGGTCGAGCAGGTCGTCGAGCGGGTGGAGCGCCGTCGGCGGGCAGTGCGTCAACCCGCATGCGCTCGACCGCTCGCCGTGCGGCTCGAGCTCGGGGTCGGGCGTCGCCGTGGCCGCGGACCTGTGCACGGCGGCGATCGGAACCGAGACCGACGGATCGATCGTGTGCCCGTCGTCGGCCAACGGCATCGTCGGTCTCAAGCCGACGCGCGGACGGATCTCGGGGGCCGGCATCGTGCCGATCGCTCATTCGCAGGACACGGCAGGCCCGATGGCGCGGACGGTCGCGGATGCCGCGGCGCTCCTGTCCGCGATCGCCGAGACCGGCGTCGAGCCGACCCTCGACCCCGCCGCGTTGCGCGGTGCTCGCATCGGTGTGGCTCGCAACCTCGCGGGCTTCCACGACGGCGTCGACGCGCTTTTCGAGGACGCGCTCGCGGCGCTGCGCGACCTCGGCGCCGAGGTCGTCGACCCGGCGAACGTTCCGCACGTCGAGGAGCTCGAAAAGCCCGAGCTCGAGGTCCTGATGTACGAGTTCAAGGCCGACATCGTCGAGTACCTCTCGACGCGTCCCGAGGGCGCTCCTCGAACGCTCGCCGACCTCATCGCGTTCAACCGGGCGCACGCCGAGGAGGAGCTGGCCGTGTTCGGGCAGGAGCTGTTCGAGGCGTCGGAGGCGAAGGGGCCGCTCACCGAGCCGGCGTACGTCGACGCGCTCGAGACGTGCGGCCGGCTCTCGCGCGAGGAGGGCTTCGATGCCGTGTTCGCCGAGCATCGGCTCGACGCTGTCGTGCAGCCGACGCGAGCGCCGGCATGGCTGATCGACCACGTGAACGGGGACGCGAGCCGTGGCGGGGACTCCGGGCCGGCGGCCGTGTCCGGGTACCCGAGCATCACCGTCCCGATGGGGTTCGTCTCGGATCTCCCGGTCGGCCTCTCGTTCACCGGCCGGGCATGGAGCGAGGCGACGATCATCGGGTTCGCATACGCGTTCGAACGCGAGACCGGCCACCGGCGTGCGCCGCGGTTCCTTTCCTCCGTCGGGAACCGGTGAAGCTCTGAGGCGCTGGAGCGTCAGCCGGTCGGGGCGCGATCCTCGATCACGACGGGCGTCCCGTTCGCGGGGGTCCTGCCGAGCGCGGCCAGCACGTCCTTGCCGTCGATCGTCTCCCGCTCGACGAGCAGCGCGGCCACGCGCTCCAAGCCCTCCCGGTTCGCCTTCAGGAGCGCCGTCGCCCGTCCGTCGGCTTCGTGCAGCAACCGCTCGACCTCCTCGTCGATCACGCGCTGCGTGGCCTCGGCGTACGGGCGCGAGGTGACCTGCTGCGCCCCGAGGTACTGCGGCGTCTCCTCCGAGAACCCGACCGGCCCGAGGCGGTCGCTCATCCCGAACTCGCGCACCATCCGCGTCGCGACCTGCGTCGCGCGTGCGAGGTCGTTCGACGCCCCGGTCGAGATCTCCCCCAGGACGAGCCGCTCGGCCGCCCGGCCGCCGAGGCTCACGGTCAGCGAGTCGAGCAGGTAGCTCTCCGGATAGAGGCGCCGCTCGTCCTCGGGGAGCTGCTCCGTCACGCCGAGCGCGCGGCCGGCGGGAAGGATCGTCACCTTCTCGACGGGGTCGGCGTGCGCGGACAGCGCGGCGACGACGGCGTGGCCGGCCTCGTGAACGGCGACGGCCTGCTTCTCGTCGCCGGTCAGCGCGTTCGAGGCGTCGCGCCGGCCGAGGAGGATCCGATCGCGCGCGGCGGAGAAGTCCTCGTCCGTGATCGAGGTGCGTCCGGCGCGGACGGCGAAGATGGCCGCCTCGTTCACCAGGTTCGCGAGGTCCGCGCCCGAGAACCCCGGCGTGGCCCGTGCGACGACGCCGAGGTCGACGCCCGGCGCCAGCGGCTTGCCGTCGACATGCACGCGGAGGATGGCCGCGCGCTCCGTCAGGTTCGGCAGGCCGATCTCGACCTCGCGGTCGAACCGCCCGGGCCGCAGCAGCGCCGGATCGAGGACCTCGGGCCGGTTGGTGGCGGCGAGAACGACGATCCCCGTCGTGCGGTCGAACCCGTCCATCTCGGCGAGCAGCTGGTTCAGCGTCTGCTCGCGCTCGTCGTTCGAGACGACCGCACCGCCACGGCGCTGCCCGATCGCGTCGATCTCGTCGATGAAGATGATCGCCGGCGCGCGCTTCTTCGCATCGGCGAACAGGTCCCGCATGCGCGCGGCGCCGACGCCGACGAAGACCTCGACGAACCCCGATCCCGTGATCGCGAAGAACGGGACGCCGGCCTCCCCCGCGACCGCGCGCGCGAGCAGCGTCTTGCCCGTGCCCGGCGGCCCGACCATCAGCACGCCGCGCGGACCCATCGCGCCGGCCCTGGCGTACCGCTCGGGCTGTTTCAGGAAGTCGACGACCTCGCTGATCTCCTGCTTGGCGCCCTCGTACCCCGCGACGTCCGTGAAGCGGGTGCTCGGCCGCTCGGCGTCGTACACCTTCGCGCGTGAGCCGAGGATCCCCCCGAGGCCGCCGGCGAGCTGCTTCTGCGCCCGCCTGCTGATCCAGAAGTAGAACCCGATCAGCAGCAGGAACGGCAGGAAGCTCCCGATCAGACCGAGAAGCGTTACCCCGCCCGTCGCAACCCCGGTGACGTCGACGCCGCTGGTCTGCAGCTCCTGCGCGAGGCCGCTGTCCTGGAGCGCCGTCGGGATCTGGCTCGAGTAGTCCGACCCGTCCTTGAGCTTCCCGGTGACGCCGCCCGATCCATCGATCGTCGCGGTCGCCACCTTGCCCTGCTGCACCTGCGAGACGAACTGCGTGTACGTGAGCTCCGTGCTCGGGGAGCTCGAAGCCGGCCAGAACAGGAGCAACAGCGTGGCGGCGAGCCCGATCAGCGGGAGCCAGCGCTGCCACGCCGGCGGCTTCGGCGGTGCGGGCGGCTGCGGACGGTTCCTCCCAGGTCCCGGTTTCGCATGCTCGGTCATGTGTCGTCCTCTCGATCGACGGGGCGTCGTCTACGCGCCGTCCTGGAACGCGTCGAGGCCCGCCTGGTCCTCGACCAGGAACCACGATTCGAGGATCTGCTCGCCGCTGAGGTGGAACACCTGGACCGCCCTGCTGGCGAACGAGTCGCCGTTCGGCTTCCGCCACGTCATCGTGAGCACCGAGACGACGTGATCCTCGCCCTGTGCGATGTCGTGGATGTCGAACTCGGGAACGGCGAGCTGCATACCCTTCGCGAACAGGGCGAGGACGTTCTCGCGGCCGGCATGATCACCGGCGAGCGAGCCCGTCCCGCCGACGTGCCACACGATCGTGTCGTGCAGGTGATCGTTCAGCCACTCCATGTCCCCGGCGATGAACGCCTCGTAGCCACGCCGAACCAGCTCGACATCTCCCCTGCCCGCCATCCCGTCTCCCTCGCTCCGTCGGTGTCCACTCCTTCTTACTCCCGATCGACGCCGGTCGCCGCCCCCAGTCCGTCGTCGAACCCGATCGCAGCGTGCGTCCCGTCGCAGAAGGGCTTGTTGCTCGAACGGCCGCATCGACACAGCGTGATCCGGCTGCGGACCTCGTATCGGTGACCATCGGCGGCGATGACCTGGATGCCACCGCGGACCCACAGCGGGCCTGAGACCTTCTCGGTCGGGTCCTCGACGACGCCGATCGACGGCGGGTACGACTCCTCGTGCGGCTCTTGCGTCGACCGGTCCCACGCGACGAGCCGGCCGGAGGGACATCGCGTCGCCTCACGGACCGTGAGAGCGGCCGACTCCCGATCGTCGCGCTCGACCAGGTTCCAGATCCGTCCGCCGTAGTCGCAGAACCGCGCGAACGCGCACAGCTGCTCGGCATCCGTGAGGATGAGCGTCGGCCCGTCCTGCTCCTCCGCCTGGGCCAAGTACGGCTCGCGGGTCGCGGTTTCGGTGCCGTCGAACCCGACCCGCTCGTGCGAGTCGTCGCAGAACGGCTTGGTCGACGACTGCCCGCATCGGCACAACCGGTACTCGCGCTCGGCGTCGAACGACCCGCCCTCGCGCCACTCGACAGAGATGTCCTCCTCGTCGGACACGATGGTCTGCAGGGCGAGCGGAACGCCGCCGGCAACCATATAGGGGCCGTTCTCGGTGACCGTGATACTCATCTCCGGGGGAGCGGTCATGCCGGTCCTCCTCGCCGAACGTCGACGCGAACCAGTGCGGTCCGCTCCTCCGATCATGAACCCATCGCCGTATCCGCGCAGACCCGGACCGGCCCGGTCAATAATCGGACCATCGGACGACGATCCGGCCCTCGAGACCGGGCAGCGGCAGGGATCGAGCCTCCTCCTCGACGGCATCCCGCGCGCGCGTCGAGAGCCTCACCCAGGGCTCGATGGACACGACCTGGTTCGCGCGTCGCCAGGTGCCGACGATGTTCCCGTCCACGAGCAGCGCCCCCGGCCAGACGCGCGAGGTCCACAGGGCGCCACGACTGTCGTCCTTCGGGACGAGCAACCGACGGTCGGGCCCGTACAGGAGGAAGTAGGCGTCGCCGCTCGGAAGCAGACGAGCCGCGGCGGCCGGCCGCAGGTCGCCACGCAGGACCGGTTCGTCTCGCGCGAGGATCCACGCATCGCCGATCGGCGTCCGCGCCGGCGCGAGCGAACGCCGCAGCGCCTCGAAGGCCGCGGCCCCACCCCGCGCGCTGATGCCCGCCCACATCGCGAACGCGTCGGGCGTGGTCGGCCCGTAGACGTGCAGGTAGCGGCGCGCGAGCTCGAGCCGCGCCTGCCTCGCCGTCATCGTCGGTGCCGGAACGGTCCAGACGGTCGGTGCCCTCGCGCCCTCCCAGCGGATCACGACGGTCCCGGTCGCCGCGGCGTACCGGAGGCTGTTCGGGTTCACGCCCAGAGCGACTCCCGCCTCGTCGTAGCTCATCCGCCTGCCGTCGAGGTGTGCGTGCAGCGCGGCCGCCAGATCCTCGGCCCTGCGCCGGCCCTTCTCGTCGTCGGGCATCGTTCCGAGCGAGAAGACCCCGAGGTCGCGGCCGGCGACGACGAAGACGTTGTAGCGCGGTCCCCACAGCTGCACGAGCGACGGATCCTCCAGCGAGGAGGGCCGTGTCCGCTCGACGCGCGCGTGGATCGACAGGAGCCCGGCGCGCGGCATGCTGTCCTGCAGACCCGCCCAGGCGGCGGTGCGAAGCGAACGCGGTGCGTACGGCATCCGCCGATCCAGTGCGTTCGTATGTCGCCTGAACGCCAGGATCTGCTCGCGGTTCAACTGGAGTCGCGAACCCATCATGCGGTCTCGGGGAAGACCCTATCTCCGAGGCCCGCTCACGCGGCGAGGCGCGTGCGACGCTTCACGAGATCATTGGCGAACACGTAGGCGACGGTCAACACGACCAGGAACGCGAAGATCCCGGGGGGGACGCCGACGAGCCCGAGCGCCGCCGAGATCGGCGAGTACGGGATCACGACCGTCACGACGGCGATCCCCACGCTGCTCCACAGGAGCCCGCGCCCCGGGCGGGTGCGCCAGAAGGGCCGGTTGGACCGGAGCACGAGCATCACCGCGAGCTCGGTCGCCGTCGATTCGAGGAACCACGCGCTGCGGAACAACGCCGGCCCGGCGCCGAATCCGCCGCGGAGCACGACGAACGTCGCGATGTCGAACACGGAGCTCAGCGTCCCGAAGATGATCATGAAGCGGCGGATCGAGGCGATGTCCCACGCTCGAGGCCGTTCGAGCTGCTCGGCGTCGACGTCGTCGGCAGCGATCGTCATCCCCGGAACGTCGGAGAGGAAGTTCAGGAGCAGGATCTGACGCGGGAGCAACGGCAGGAACGGCAAGAAGGCCGACGCCGCGGCCATCGAGAGCATGTTCCCGAAGTTGGCGCTCGTCGTGACGCGGACGTACTTCAGCGTGTTCGCGAACGTCTTGCGACCGAGCCGGACCCCGTCCACCACGACGCCGAGGTCCTTCTCGAGCAGCACGATCGCCGCCGTCTTCTTGGCGACGTCGACCGCCGTGTCCACGGAGATGCCGACGTCGGCCGCGTGGAGGGCCGCGGCATCGTTGATCCCGTCGCCCAGGAATCCGACCGTCTCACCGGCGTCGCGGAACGCGCGCACGACGCGTTGCTTCTGGAGCGGGTCGATCTCGGCGAACACGAAGGTCCGCGCGACGCGAGCCGGCAGGTCCCCGTCGGCGATGCGCTCGAGCTCGGCCCCGGTGAGGGGTGCGTCGGTGCTGAGGCCGACCGCTCGCGCGACGTGCCGCGCGGCGGATGCGTTGTCGCCGGTGATGAGGCGGATCGACACGCCGAGCGCGGCGAGGCGCCGCACCGCGTCGGCGGCATCGGGCTTCGGCGTATCCGCGAACACCAGGAGCCCGCGGAGGGTCATCTGCGTCTCGTCCTCGGCCGTCGCCGTCGTGCGGGCCGGAAAATCGCGCGTCGCGATGGCCAGAACGCGCGAGCCCTCGTCGCACAGACGGCCGAAGAGCGCGCTCACGCCGTCGGCGATCGATGCGACCGGCACGACGCCCGCGTCCGACGCCGCGCTCGTGCAGATCGCGAGCACCTCCGCGAACGCGCCCTTCGTGATCAACCGGGGCGTCGGTCCGTCGACGAGCACGGACACACGTCGCCGCTCGAAGTCGTAAGGCACCTCGTCGAGCCGGACCTCGGCCACCGGCTCCGCGCCCTGCATGAGCGCGGCATCGAGGGGGTTCGTGAACCCGTGCTGGAGCGCGGCGTTGACGCGGGCGAGATGGCGAACCTCCGCACTCGGTCGCCCGCCGAGATCGACGGCGTCGTCGAACCTCGCCGCTCCCTCGGTGAGGGTCCCGGTTTTGTCCGTGCAGAGGATCGTCATGGCGCCGAAGTCCTCGATCGCGTCGAGGCGCTTCACGATCACCTTCTTCGCCGCCATCTCCCGCGCGCCGGTCGACAGGCTGATCGAGACGATCGCCGGCAGGAGCTGCGGCGTGAGCCCGACGGCCAGAGCCAGGGAGAACAGGAGTGAGTCGATCACCGGCCTGTGCAGCACGACGTTGACGATGAAGATCGCGGTGACGAGCACGACCATCGCGCGGACGAGCAACCCGCCGAAGGCACTGAGACCGCGCTCGAACCTGGTCGTCGGGGTCCGGCCCGCCAGCTCCGCCGCGACGACGCCGAACTGCGTCGCCCGCCCGGTGGCGACGACCACGACCGTCCCCGTCCCGCTGACCACGTGCGTCCCGAGGAACACGGCGTTGCTCCGCCGGGCGAGCGGCGCCTCCGCCGGCGCCGTTCCCGGCCTCTTCTCGGCCGGGAACGACTCGCCGGACAGCGCGGACTCGTCGACGGACAGGCTGTGCGATTCCAGCACGGCCGCGTCGCCCGGCACGACGTCGCCGGCGCGAAGCACGACCAGGTCGCCGGACACGATCTCGTCGAGCGGGACCTCGACCTCGCGGCCGTCGCGGATCGTGCCGGCGTGGACCTCGACGCGCTCGAGGAGTGCGTCGACCGCGCGGCCGGCGTTGTTCTCCTGCCAGAACCCGAGAACGCCGCTCGCGGCGATGATCGCCAGGATGATCGCTCCGTCGGTGACGTCTCCCAGGGCCATCGAGATGATCGTCGCGACCACCAGGATGCCCATGATCGGGTTCGTGAACTGCTCGAGGAGCAACCGCCAGCCGTGGTGGTGCGTGCGGGGGCGGATCTCGTTCGGCCCGTGCTCGCGCAGGCGCCGTGCGGCCTCGTCCGACGTCAGGCCATCGCGTCCGGCGCCGACGGCGCGCAGGACGTCGTCGGCCGGCATCTGCCAGAACGCGACTCCGCCCGGAGCAGCGCCGGCCGATGCCGCGGCGCGGTCGGCGGTCGGGGCGGGCGTCGGCGCGTTCGGTGACATGTAGATCCGTCCCAGGGTCCCGGTCGAGCGCGCCGATCGTACGCGTCCGAGCTGCCGATCGTCGGTACGTCACGCGCTGGTGCCCGTATTCACCGAGGCGGCGAGGTTGCCGTCGCTCGTTCATGCCTTTACCGTGCGGCGATGGCCGGCAAGACCTATGAGGACATCGACCCGGGCGTTCTGAGGGCGCTTCCCAACCCCGGCGGCGCGATGGAGCTGAAGCACAAGGCTCCGGAGGTCACGTTCCTCGGCGCTCGCGATCAACCGGACTTCGGAACGCTCTACGTCACCTTCTATCCGCACGACGCGGTCATCGAGCTGCGCTCCCTGAAGGAGTACCTCTATCAGTGGCGCGACACGGCCGTCTCGTACGAACGCTTCCTCGACGTCGTGTTCGCTCATCTCATGCAGGTCTACGAGCCGATCCGGCTCCGGCTCGTCTTCGAGACGCGGCCGCGCGGGGGGATCTCGAGCAAGCTCACCGTGGACTCCGACTGGGCGATCCGCGGCGGCAAGGAGCAGTTCCGCGACTGGGTCGGGCTCGAAGACACCTGGTAGCGAGACGGCCAGGCACGGGTTCGCCGTCCGTTCCCGTCCGGTTCGGCGCGAGGACTGGCCCGGTCGACCTGGGGCCATCGCCTCTGCCGCTCGTGCAGCTGTCCATCGAGGCTGGGCACGATGGCACTGGGCCTCGCGGCGACGATCTTGCCCGTCGATCGACTGACGCCCTACCTGCGCGTCCGCATCTCGACCGACGACCGGTCCTTGGTGATCGAACACCGCCGCGCGCCGCTCGGCTTCATCCCGCTCTGGACGCATCGGATCAGGATCCCCTTGACCGCGCTCGCGGCGGCGGACGTGAGGAAGAAGACGATCCGACTCCAATGCCTGGTCGCGGCCGTCGCGCTTGCGGCGTCGGCGTTCGCCCTCGATCTCGGACTGGCCTGGCGTGTCGTGCTCGGGATCGTGGCCCTGCTCGAGCTCCCGCTGGCGCTCGGTCCCGGCAGGGCCGTGCGCGTCGAGGGAACGGACGGGCGCTCGTGGACGATCCCGTTCTGCCGTACGCA
>DATAEU010000069.1:0-7304 GCA_036257835.1 Actinomycetota bacterium
CCGGAGATCCGAACGACCGCCCGCCGCCGGCCGACCATCGTCCCGAGAAGGTACGGCAGACTCATCCGGGTCATGCCTCGTGCCTGGGCGGTCTCCATGACGGCCGTCATGACGGCCGTTCCGAGAACCGCGCCGGACGCGAGCCCGACGACGTCCGGGCCGGAACGCGGCCGAACCATCAACCGGGCTCCGCGCGCCGGAGCTCGACGCAGCACTCGCCGGGACTGCGTTCGATCACGGCCTCGACGTTCTGGTTGCCGAGCCCGCGGAGGATCCCGTCGACGAACGATCGGTTCATCTCGCACACGAGGTCGGGCGCGCGCTTCGCGAGCGCGTGGAACGGACAGTTGCGCACCCGGACGCGGTGGTCCTCTCGGTACGGCTCGAAGCCGTGCTCCTCCAGCACGCCCAGCGCGGCCGTGAACGTCCGCTCCGGTCCAGGCCGACCGAGCTCCTCCGCGGTCCGAACCCCCTGCCCGATCGCGAACCCCCTGTCGCGCGCGGCGCGCGTGGCGACCTCGCGCGCCGACTCGCCGGGCGTCTCCGCCTCGATCGCGTCGACCAGAAGCTCGCCGACCAGCTCGTAGTGCCGCTCGGGGATCGACACGTCGACCTCGAGGTCCGACGGCTCATACATCTTCGATGTCCGCCCGGCTCCGGGCCCCGACCGTCCGGCCGGCCGCGCGTAGTGCGCGCGCAGCAGCCCCCGGTCGAGCAGCTTGTCCAGGTGGAAGGCCGCGAGTTTGCGCGAGATACCGAGCTCGCCGGCGACGTCGTCCCGGGTGACCGCCGCCTTGCGGCTCCTGACGAACAGGTAGATCCGTCGTCGGAGCCGGTCGTCGAGCGCGGCGATCGGCCGGACATCTCGCAGGTCTCTCATGTCGGTAAGTGTAACGCCCTCTCGCGCTGGCGGTGATTCCCAGGCGCCCTCCGTTCGTGCGGCTCGGAGACCACCCTGTACGAGCCGACGCAGGCTCGATGCGTCACGCGGCCAAGCGACCGCTAAAACCTACGTTTGAGGATTTTAGAATCGGGGGACCAAACGAATCGGTCGGCGGGAGCTCCCGGAGAAGGCCGGGCTATCCCCGAAGCACGCCGGGAAGCGTGGTCCCCCGACGGGACCCCCGGCGCTGGAAGGAAGGAGGCGGATCGATGATGGAAGCCACGAGAGCGCGCGAGGCCCGCGACCCCGCGTTCCAGGGCTACATGATCCTGCGCGTGGGGTTCGTGGTCGCGCCGATCCTGTTCGGGCTCGACAAGTTCCTCAACTTCATGGTCCGGTGGCCGGAGTACCTCGCGCCATGGATCAACGGGATCGTGCCGGGCACCGCCCAGCAGTTCATGTACGCGGTCGGTGTGATCGAGATCCTCGCCGGGATCGCCGTGCTCGTCTCGCCCCGCTGGGGCAGCCTGCTGGTCGCGGCGTGGCTCGCCGGGATCATCGTGAACCTGCTCACCGCTGCGCCGCCCGAGTATTACGACGTCGCGCTGCGTGACTTCGGGCTGCTGCTCGGAGCCGTGACGCTCAACCGGCTTGCGACCGCGTTCGGCGCCACGACCGTCGGAGTCGAGATCCGCGAACTCCGAACGGCGGCCTGAGACACCCGGCCGGTCGATGCGACGCGGTCTGGACGGAAGCACGACCGCGTCGCATCGATGACCGGCGCACACGAGACGCTGGACTCGACGGCGTGATCCTCGGCGTGGCTGGGGGCAGCGGCTACCCGTTCAGCGACTGCCGCAGCACCATCCGGATCTGTTCGAAGGTTGGGCGCCGTCGACCCCATCCGGGTCTCGTACACGCGGCATGTCAAGCCGACCGTGGAGTAAGGCTGTGGGAAGGCTTCGCGACCGTTCACGAGGATGGTCGGTGAGCGACGAACCCGAGGCGTTCGGCATCCTCGTGCGTAGTGACCGCCAGCTGGGGCAAGTGTCGAAATACGGAAGCCGGATGTCGGCTCGGGGCTCGTCCGCTTCACGACGATCTTCGCTGCGCCTACTCCCGTACGTGTGCGACCGGGTGTCGTGGTTCGTAGAGCGACAGCTCCGCGCCGCTCGGCATCGAGATCGTCGCGACCACGCCCCACCCCGCCTCTGTCGGACCTCGGACGATCTCGACGCCTGCGGCGGAAAGGTCGGCGAGCGTCTCCTTGATGTCGTCACACATCAGGTACAGCTCGTGCCGGGATTCGCCGTCCGTCGGATGGACCGCAATCTCCGCCGGCGGGAGAGCGAAGATCAACCAGCCGCCGCCGGCGTCGACACCGCGGGACCCGAGCAGCTCGCCGAGGAACGCTCGGTCGGCATCCGCGTCACTGCTGTACAGGATCACATGCGCACCGTCGATCATCGTCGTCCCTTTCGATCACCGGCAAACGGGACGATATATGGAGGCCGATCTCTGTGGTGAGCCGGAGAGGGGAATCGAACCCCTGACCCCCTCCTTACCATGGAGGTGCTCTGCCGACTGAGCTACTCCGGCGGCACGCGGGATGATAGCAACGTGCCTCGCGCCCCGGTCCTGCTCGTCGCGCTCGCCCTGCTGCTGGTCTCGTGCTCGCATCGGGAGGAAGCCGCCCCGTCGTCCACGACATCACCCGCGTACGGCGCGGTCGCGCGGTTCACCACGAGCGCCGGCGAGGCAACCCTGCACGTCGCCATCGCGCGCACCGTGGCCGAGCAGCGGCGGGGCCTCATGCACATCACGTCCCTGCCCGAGGATGACGGCATGGCGTTCGTGTGGGACTCCCCCACGCAGACCGCGTTCTGGATGAAGGACACGCTCGTCCCCCTGTCGATCGCGTTCGTCGACGCCCGGAGCCGCATCGTGACGATCCGCGACATGCCGCCGTGCACCGCCGATCCCTGCCCGAGCTACGGCTCGCGAGCCCCGTTCGTGACGGCGATCGAAGCCAACCGCGGGTGGTTCGACGACCATGGTGTCGGCGTCGGCGACCGCGTCACACTGGAGACGGCGGCGTGAGCGACGCGTGCCTGCTCTGCCGAGCCGAGCACATCAGCCCATGGCACTTCGAGGACGACGAGTGCTGGGTCGCCGACTGCCTCGTCTGCGCCACGCCGATGGTCGTCTGGCGCACCCACGGTCTCCCGAACCCCGAGGACGAGGCGCGCCTGCTCGTGCACCTCGAGCGCATCGCTGCCGCGCGCTACGGTGACGAGGGCTACTGGATCGACGCCGAACGCCGCCGGATCCCCGACCACTGGCACGCACATGCGCGGCCGGCCGGCGGTTTCTTCGATCCGGCGAGCGAGCTGTACGACCGCTACGAAGACGGCGAGTGAGCCTCGGGCTCGGGCGGGAAGAGCTGCTCGATCGCGCCGTCGATCGTCGGCGACGTCCACACGACGCTTGCCATCTCGACGATCGACAGCACGGACGCCACCGTCGTTCCCTGCGGGACCACGAGGGCCATCGGTCGGCCCTGCTCGATCATCGCGCGGTGCACGGTGAACAGCAGGCGCACCCCCGAGCTGTCGAGGAACGACACGTCCGACAGATCGACGACGAGGCCGCTCTCGTCGGCGAAGCGCGTCTCCGCGAGGATCGCGTCCTGCAGGTGCTCGGCCGACGCGATGTCGATCTCGCCCCGCAGATGCGCGAGGAGGACATCGTTCCGGTGGTCGAAGCCGACGTCGCTCACGACGCCGGCACCCGCTCCGCGATGCGGCGGCGCATCCGCACCTCGGTGCCGTCGCCGCGGCGGCTGACGGTGACGTCGTTCATGAGCGCGCGGAGGATGCGGAACCCGCGCCCGCGCTCGAACCGCAGGTGCGGCGGCAGCCAGCGCCCGGAGTCCTGCACCGTGACGATGACATCCTCGTCGCGGAACTCGGCCGCGAGCGCGACGCCGGCGCCCTCGGCGCCCGCGTGCTCGACGGCGTTCGAGCACGCCTCGCTGATCGCCAGGACGAGGTCCTCAACGTCCTGGGGCGCGACACCCGCCTCCTCGAGCCACACCCGCGACTCGGTGCGGAAGCGCGCGACGGATCGGGGGTCCGAGGGCAGGCGGAGCTCGAAGCGCGTGGGCACCATCATGTAGCGGATCGCGAGCAGCGCGACGTCGTCCTCGCGGTGCTCGCCGGTCAGCGCGTCGATGACCGAGTCGACCAGCCGCTCGGGGTCGGTCTCACCCACGGCCGCGGCGCGCAACCGGGCGAGCCCCTTCTCCAGCGTCTCGCCGCGGCGCTCGATCAGCCCGTCGGTGTACACCAGAACGGTGGTGCCCGGCGTGAGCTGCGCGACGGCCTCCGGATACGCGGTGCCCGGCTCCACACCGAGCGGCGTCGAGCGGCCCCTGTCGAGGAACCACGGCTCGCCGCCGGGCGGAAGGACGAGCGGCGGCGGATGCCCGGCGCTCGAGTACGAGACGAGGCCCGTCCCCGGGTCGAGCTCCAGCATCGTCGCCGTCGCGAACTCACGGCCGAGGCCGATCGACAGCTCACTCAGCCGGTCGAGCACCCGCGCCGGGGACAGTCCCTCCAGCGCGAGCGCGCGCATCGCGTTCCGGAACTGCCCCATCGCCGCGGCCGCGCGGATGCCGCGCCCGACGACGTCGCCGACGGCGGCGCTCAGCCGGCCGCCGCTGAGCGGAACGACCTCGTACCAGTCCCCGCCCACCTGCACGTCCGTGCTCCCGGCCAGGTAGCGCGCGGCGAGCTGGACGCCCGGGAGCTCGGGCAGGCGCTCGGGCAGCAGGCTGCGCTGCAGCGTCTCGGCGATCCGGTGCTCGCGCTCGAACAGCTGCGCGCGGTCGACCGCGAGCGCGACGCGCTCGGCGGCCAGATGCAGCAGCTCCAGGTCGTCGTTCGTGAACGGCCGCTGCACCCGTGAGCCGGCGTGCAGCACGCCGACGATCCGTCCCGACGCCCGCATCGGCACGGCCGCGAGCGAGGCGAGTTCCCCCGGAACGTGCGGCGGGATATCGATCTCCGCGGCGTCGTCGGTCACGACGCTCTGGCCGTGGTGGACCACACGCGAGAGGAGGGGATCGTCGGGGGATGCGTGCATGGTTGGCAGGCCTCGGCCCTCCACGCCGAGGACCGCGCGGACGGCGAGGTCGTCGTGCGGCGCCTCCCCGACGAGCAGGATCGCCGCGGTGTCGGAGCCGATCGCGGCGCGGAGCGCGGCGAGCATCCGCTCGAGCGCGTCGTCGAGCGCGACGTGCGCGAGGCCGGCCTCGGTGATCGCCTGCAGCTGCTGCAGGCGCATGCGGGCGGCCTCGGCCGTCGCGCGGGCCTCCCGCTCGGCGTCGACGCGCGCCCGCTCGAGCTCGTACAGTCGCGCCCGCTCGAACGCCTGCGCGCACTGCCGAGCGAGCGTCGTGAGGAACGCGCGCTCCTGCGTCTGGAACCTGTGCTCGGTGCGGAACGCGACGTAGAAGACGCCGAGCACGCGCTCGTCGAGCAGCAGGGGCGTCGCGGCGGTGGCGACGTCGCCGACGCGCTCGCGCATAGCGGCGAGCCGCGGCCAGCGGGTGAGCATCTCCTCGGGCGACTCGACCGAGACGATGTCGCGCGCCGCGACCGCGTCTCCGAGCGGGCCGCCGTCCGCCGGCGCACTGGAACCGGCCGGCGCGAGGTCGTCCGGGTATCCCCGCCACGCGAGCGGGTGCAACCTGCCGTCCTGCTCGAGCATCCACACCGAGCCGGCGTCCGCGGCGAGCGCCGCAACGCCCTCTCGGACGATCACGTCGGCGACCGCGGTCGCGGTGAGCGCCGTGGAGAGGGACGAGGTGACCGCCTGCAGCCGCGCTAGCCACTCCACGGCGAGCTCGGCGCCGTGGCGGGCCCGGCGTTCGGCCTCGTGCAGGCGCGCGTTCTCGAGCCCGACCGCCGCGCGCCGGGCGATCTCCTCGGCGAAGACGAGGTCGCCCTCGTCGAACCGCTCGCGCTGGCTCGTCGTGAACATCGAGATAGTGCCGACGACCGTCGTTCCGCGCTTGATCGGGACGATCATCACCGACGCCAGGCCGAGCGACTGGATGGCCTCGAGGTGCTCCTGGGTCTGCGCGACGGCAACGAGCGCCGCCTCGTCCACCTCGGGCACGAAGACGGACTGACCGGTCTCCACGACGTAGGCGATGCCGTCGGGCGAGGGCGGGAACCGTCGGCGGGACTCCCGCGCCCACTCGGCGCGTGCGGGATCCGCGTGCGCGACGGCGACGTTGCGCAGGCTGCCGTCGGGCTCGATCGCCTCAACGCTGCACCACTCGGCGATCCTCGGGACGACGAGGTCAGCGAGTCGGCGGAGGGCCTCGTCGGGATCGAGCGTCGCCGACAACAGCTCGCTGACGCGTGAGAGGAACGCGAGCCGCGACTCGGCCTCCTCGGCCGCCTCACGCGCATCGCGCTCGGACTCGTACAGCCGCGCGCGGTCGAACGCCTGCGCCGATTGCCCTGCCAGCGCCAGCAGGAACTCCTGCTCGTCGAGTGACACGACCACGTCGTCCGTGAACCGGAGGCCGAGCGCACCGATCGGTCCGTCCTGCGTCACGAACGGGACGATCGTGACCGTCCCGGAAACGCCGAAGCCGCCGTCCTTCGAGACGGCACCGAACGACCGGTACCGCTCGGCGAGCCAGGACGCGCTCGCACCCCAGAGGGGCGTTCCCGTTCGCGCGACGGCGGCCAGCGGCAGCTCGGCGTCCAGCGGGAAGCGCCGCCACGGGTCGAGGCCGCCGGGCCGGAACCCGGACTCGCCGACGATCTCGAGCGCGCCCTCCGACCGATCGATCAACGCCAGCACGCCACCGCCAGCGGCCGTCGCCGCCACGGCCTGGGCGATGACCACCTGCGCGATCTCGGCGACGCTCGCCGAACCGGAGATCGCCGCGGTGATGCCCTGCAGGCGGCGGATCCATCCGTCCCGTTCGCGGAGCCGTTCCTCGGCCCGCTTGCGCTCCGTGATGTCGACCGAGACGCCGATAAGACCGTCGACCTCCCCGTCGGCGTTCCGCGTGACGCGGCCCCACCCCTCGACCCAGTGGACCGAGCCGTCGGGCCAGACCACTCGGTGCTCGACCCGATGCTCGCCGCCTCCGGCGATCGAGGCCTGGATCGTGGCGATCCACTTATCTCGGTCGTCCGGATGGATGAGCGAGAGGTACGTCTCGTACCGGCCGTCGAACCCGCCCTGCGGCAGCCCGTAGAGGGCTTCGAGCGCCTCGTCCCACACGACCTCGTTGGTCGCCATCGACCAACGCCACGTCCCCATCCTGCTGGCTTCGAGCGCAAGTCGCGCCTGTTCGGCGTCCAGATGTGGAGCGCGCCGATGGGGGCGGGGT
>DATAEU010000076.1:0-4765 GCA_036257835.1 Actinomycetota bacterium
CTCGAGGATCTTCCGGATGCCGTGGTCGATCCGGAGCCGGCCGCCCCAGTTCGTCACGCGCTGCTCGCACGAGATCACGCCGAGCCACCCGGCCCCGTCGATGTGGTCGAGCCCGTCGATGTCGAGGACGACGTCGCCGGGCCGGCCTCGCATCACCGATCGCAACAGGGCCGGCACCGCGGAGGCGTCGAGCCATCCGTCGAGGTAGAGGTGGAGGGCATCGTTGGATTCCTCCACCAGGACCGAGAAGCTTTCGGAGGGAACCTGCATCGCGACTCGCTTCCCGGAGGATCGGATCCTCCCTCGAGGAGCGTGCCGTTGGGCTCCGAGGTGCGCCGAACAGCGGCGCGTCGCGGCCGGGAGCTGGGGTCGCCCACCCACGGTACGACGAACGGGCCGAACACGCAATGCTCAGGCACGGCGGACATCCCGACGGTGCCGGTCAGTGTGGTGGTCCACGGGGCGGCTGGGGTATAGGCTCGGGGGTTGGAGAGACTGCCGATGAAGGACGAAGGGGGCCCCGAGCGGCTCCGGATCCTCGTCTCGGACGGGCAGGGGCACCGCCTCGACGAGGTCCTGCATTCCGTGACCGTCCTCGGCCACGAGGTCGTGGGACAGACGGCGCTCGGCGATGTTGCTGCGGCCAGCGCGTCCGTGCGTCCGGACGCCGCGATCGTGATCGTCGGGGAGGGCACCGATCGCGCGCTCGAGCTCATCGGGCGGATCGTGACCGAGGCCGCATGCCCGGTGATCGCGATCCTCGACGTCGAGGACGAGGCCTTCATCCGCGACGCCGCCAAGCGCGGGATCTTCGCCTACATCACCCTGGGTCGTGACGCGTCCGCGCTGCAGAGCTCGCTCGACGTCGTGCTGTCCCGATTCGCCGAGTACCAGGGCCTCGAGGGCGCGTTCGCCCGCCGGGCGATCACCGAGCGGGCCAAGGGCATCCTGATGGAGCGGCACTCGATCGACGAGAAACGCGCGTTCGAGATGCTGCGTGACGAGGCCCGGCGCTCCAACCGCAAGGTCATCGACGTCGCCGACGCGGTCGCGACGAGCGTCAACCTCCTGCCGCGCTCGCAGGCCGACTAGCTCCGGCCATCCCTCCCGGCGCCGTACCCTGGTGTTCGAGCTCCCGGAGGAGGCACGCATGCCCGAACCGAACGACTGGAACGCCGGGATCATCGAGGAGTTCCGAGCGAACGGCGGCAGGGTCGGCGGGTACTTCGACGGCGCCACGCTGCTGATCCTCCACACCAAGGGCATCAAGAGCGGCCTCCCGCGCGCGAAGCCGCTGGTGTACCTGCCCGACGGCGGCCGGTTCGTGGTGTTCGGCACCATGGGCGGCGCACCGACCGATCCGATGTGGGTGCGCAACGTGCTCGCGGACCCCGAGCCCTCCGTCGAGCTCGGCGATCGCACGGTGCCCGTGCGGGCGCTCGAGATCACCGGCCCCGAGGCCGACGAGCTCTACGCGCGCCAGGTGGAGCGGCGACCCGGGTTCGCCGAGTACAAGACGAAGACGTCCCGGTGGATCCCGGTCATCGCGCTCGAACCAACGACCTGACCCGTTCCGGTCAAGCCGCGCGGTCATCGGGCCGAAACATCCCAGGTGAGTTCCCGCCGCGAGACCTCCTGGACGAGGATGGGCGACGCGCTCGCCGGCCGAAGGGCGCGGCGCCCCGCGCACACGAGGTATCGGGAGGCCCTCGTCGCGCATCTCGTCATGAGCCTCGCCGACCTCCGGCTCAGGAGGCGAGCCCAGGAGCGTGTCCGCCGGCAGGCCTCCAGCTCCGTCTAGTTGCCGACCCGCCAATCGATGGCGACCACGTGCACGGGCTCGTCGAGCCCCTTCAGCGCGACCTCGCGCTCATCACCGTAAGCGAACGGGATCGACCCGGCCGAGACGGTCGACGCCGTCGCGAGGATCTCGCCGCCCTCGGCGACCGCGCCGATGCGCGCGGCCTCGTGGACGCCGAGGCCCGCGTAGTCGTCCGCGATCATCGTCGCCTCGGCCGAATGCAGCCCGATCCGCACCTGCGGCGCGAACCCGTGCTTGCGCCGATGGGCTGTGAGCTGGCGCTGGATCGCGACCGCGCAGCTCGCCGCGGCGGCCGCGTCGCCGAAGGAGGCGAAGAACCCGTCGCCGGTCGTGTGGACAACCTCGCCGTGATGCGAGCCGATCTGTGTTCGGAGCGTTTCGTCGTGCCAGCGCAGGATCCCCTCCCACGCCTCGTCGCCGATCGTACGGACCAGGTCGGTCGAACCCACGATGTCCGTGAACATGAACGTCCGCACCACCCGGCGTCCGGCGTCGCCCGCGTCGCCGGCGCTGATCATCTCCTCGCACCGCTCGGCGTCCCGGATGGCCCCGAGGCGTTCGAACGCGCCCTTGGCCGCCCGGAGCTCGAGGACGGCCGGGGCCTCGTCGCCGTTCGCGCGGCAGGCGACCGCCAACCACCGGCGGGCCTGCGCGGCCTCGAACGGCGCGTCGGCCTCGGTCCAGATCCGGACGGCTTTGCGGAGCTCGGTTATCGCCGCCGCGGCATCCTCCTCGTACGTGAGCGTCGCGCCCAGCGCCTGGTGCGCGGCCGCCCGCAGCATAGGCGCGCCGATCGCGGCGGCGGTCCGGCCGAGCTCCTCCGCCGCCTCGCGCGCCTCGGCAACGTCGTACGCCGCCAGCGCGATCTCGACGCGCCCGGGCAACAGCCTCGCCCGGTCGAACGGGTCCCCCGTGTCCGAAAGCGCGATGCCGATCGACGAACGCGCCGCGTCCACCTGCCCGCGTGCGAGCCGGAGCAAGGCGATCCCGGGCTGCGCGTCGTTCCCCAGGCGGTGGGCCTGCTCGAACGCCTCCTCGGCGCCGTCGAGATCGCCGCGGCGCAGACGCACCTCACCGACCTCGTTCGCGCCCGCCCCCGCCTGCGGGAGCCGGCCGAACGCCTCGAGCTCGGTCCGCGCCTTGCTGGCCTCGTCCTCGGCCTCGGCGTACGACCCGCGGAGCCGCATGATCTCGGCCCGCTGCACACGGCAGACGCCCGGGAAGGCGGTGATCGCTTCGCGTTCGCACCACTTGGCTGCCGCCTCGGTCCACTCCGACGCGCGCCGGTAGTCGGCCACGCTCCGACAGATGCCGATCGTGAGGCAGTAGATATTCCCGGCGACGTACGGCGTGAGCTCGCCGCCGACGGCGGCCAGCGTCGCCTCGTCCACGAGCGAGAGCCCCTGCTCGAGCTGCGTGTGCATCACCATGATCCCGCCCTGCAGGGCCAGGCCGAACGCCTGGAGGTCCCGGTCATCCAGTCGCGCGCCGATCTCTTGGGCAGCGACGGCGTGCCGCTCGACGTCCTCGATATCGCCCCGCTCGAACGCCGAGCGGACCAGGCAGAGCTCGAGCCACCCGTGCTCGACGGACTCCGGTTCGTCCGCCAGCAGACGAGAGGCGCGTTGGAGCCACCCATTCCACACCGCCGAGTCCAGCCGATCCGCGTACTCGAGCGCAAGCCGCAGGCTGACCCGGGCCGCGTCGCGTCGCTTCCCCTCGGCCGAGAAGCGGCCATACGCGCGCTCGAACGCGTCGAGGCTCTCGTTCGGGTGGGCGCTCCACCACGCTGCCTCGGCCAGGCGCTCTAGGTCCTCGCTCGGCAGATCGCCCGGGTCGAGCGACGCGAAGCCCTCGTACGCCTGCAGCCACGCGTGCGAGTCCAGCGCCTGCCGGGCGCGTTCCAGGGTCGTGGCATCCGTCATGGGGGGTCCTCCTGAACCGGATGATGGCACGCGGCCGATCCAAGCAGCAGCCGTGTCCTACACTGCCGGCGTCGTTCGGGCGCGAAGGAGGCAGCAGGTGGGCGAGCGACCGCGCCGGCACGACGAGATCAAGGGAGCAACGGTCCTGCTGACCGGGTGGTCGCAGGGGCGCGAGCGCGAGATCGCCGAGGCGCTCGGCACGATCTCGACGCGGCCGGTCGACCTCGACGACGTGGAGCTCCCCTTCGTGGCGCTCCCGAAGGTCACGCTCGAGAAGGCGGAGGCCGCTCGAGACCTCCTGGTCGAGGCCGGTGGGTCCGTCGATCTCCGGGACGAGTGGGTCACGCGCGACGCCCCTCGACCGGTCGCGACCAGGCCGGTCTGTCCGTTCTGCGGTTCCACGAAGACGCAGCCGTACACGCACGCCGGACCCGCGGCCCGGACGTCGATGAAGTGCACCACGTGCGGTCAGCGGTTCCGGGTCTCGAACCGCTGACGACGGCCTCAGTCCTCATCGCTGCGCCGGAGCCGCTTCGTCCGCGAGCGACGCTTCTTGTCCGCCAGCCGGCGTTCGACGGCGCCGCGTCTGGGCTTCGTCGGGCGCCGGCGAGGCGGCGGCGGGGCGAGCGCATCGGCGAGGATCTTGGCCATGCGTTCGAGCGCGGCCTCGCGGTTGCGGAGCTGCGAGCGATGTTCGGAGGCGCTCACTGTCAGGACGCCGTCGACGAGCCGGCGCGAGAGCCGTTCGAGCACCCGGGCGCGCTGGACCGGTCCGAGCGCGCTCGTGCTGGCGACGTCCAGGCTGAGCTCGACGCGCGAGTCGGCTGTGTTGACCGACTGGCCGCCCGGCCCCGAGGAGCGGCTGAACCGCCACGTCAGCTCGCGCTCGGGGATCACGACGGAGCGGGTCACGCGCAACGGACCGGGCATCGGATCCTTCATACACTCCGCTCGTGAAGATCGGCGTGATCGTGCCGGCGGCGGCGAGCGACTCGGACGGCGGGAGGCCGTCCTGGCC